>NZ_CAXBJS010000039.1:0-19974 GCF_963976025.1 uncultured Arenimonas sp. | reverse complement strand
ACTGGAACATCGGTCGCGAAGCCACGCTCAGCTCCGGCCTGTCGCCGGCGACGCCGGGCATCACCCTGCAGCGCGCCTGCGGCACCTCGCTCGACACGGTCATCACGGTGGGCAACAAGATCGCCCTGGGCCAGATCGAAGCCGGCATCGGCGGCGGTTCCGACACCACTTCCGACGTGCCGATCGCGGTGAACAAGCGCCTGCGCCGGCGCCTGCTCGACGCCAACATGGCGCGCAGCCTGGGCGCGCGCCTGAAGGCCTTCAAGGGCTTCCGCTTCAAGGAGCTCACCCCGGAATTCCCGGGCGTCGGCGAGCCGCGCACCGGCAAATCGATGGGCGAACACTGCGAGATGATGGCCAAGGAATGGGGCATCACCCGCGAAGCCCAGGACCAGCTGGCCTATGAGTCGCACACCAAGGCCGCGATGGCCTACGAGCGCGGTTTCTTCAAGGACCTGGTGGTGCCCTTCCGCGGCGTCGAGCGCGACAACATCCTGCGCCCGGACACCACGGTGGAAAAACTGGCGACGCTCAAGCCCGCCTTCGACAAGACCTCGGGCAAGGGCACGCTGACCGCCGGCAACTCCACGCCGCTCACCGACGGCGCCTCCGCGGCGCTGCTGGCCAGCGAAGAATGGGCCGCGGCCCACGGCCTGGAAGTACAGGCCTACCTGGTGGACGCGCAGGTGGCCGCGGTCGATTTCGTGCACGGCGAAGGCCTGCTGATGGCGCCGTGCTGGGCCGTGGCGCAGCTTCTCAAGCGCAACAATCTTTCGCTGCAGGACTTCGACTTCTACGAAATCCACGAAGCCTTCGCCGCCCAGGTGCTGTGCACCCTGAAGGCCTGGGAAGACCCCACCTTCTGCAAGGAAAAGCTGGGCCTGGACGCGCCGCTGGGCAGCATCGACCGGGAGAAACTCAACGTCGTCGGCAGCTCGCTGGCCGTGGGCCATCCCTTCGCCGCCACCGGTGCGCGCATCGTCGCCACCGCCGCCAAGCTGCTCAAGGAAAAGGGCAAGGGCCGCGCGCTGATTTCCGTGTGCACCGCCGGCGGCATGGGCGTCGCCGCCATCATCGAGCGCTAGGGCGGCAGCAGCGGAATACCGTGCGCGTTGCGCACCTCGGCCACGGCCGAGTCGGCGATCTGCTCGCGCAGACTGCGCCCGCCCAGCGCCAGCGGCGGTTCTTCGCGGCCCAGGCGCAGGGCATTGGCGTAGGCGATCTGCGCACGCCCGGCGTCACCCTGGGCGGTGAACACATGCCCCAGGCTTTCCCAGGCATCGGCGCCGGCGCCCTGGGCGAGGGCGCGGTGCAGGTAATCCTCGGCCTTGCCCCACAGCGCCTGCGTGCGGCACAGGCTGCCCAGCGCGGTCAGCAGGCCGGGGCTGGACGGGTGCGCAGCCAGCCAGGCTTCGGCGCGGCCCAGGCGTTTGCCTTCGCGGCCCGGCGGCAGCCGGCCGAACAGCGCGGCCAGCGATTCATCCCAGTTCGCTTCCAGCGCATCGGCCACGGCGTGGGCGCCGGCGTCTTCCATGCCAAGGGCAGCGGCGCGCTGGGCGAAGGCGCTGGCCACCGGCGCGGCCAGGCGAAGCCGCTGCGGCAGGGCGTGCCAGCGCTGCTGCAGTTCGTCGGCCTGTGGGGCCTGGTCGAGCGTGGCGGCGGTGATGCGGATTTCCAGCGCGGCCAGCGCGTCGGCGTCGGCGACCTGGTCGCGGCGCAGCGCGCCGAGCGCGGCCTGGGCATCCATCGCGCGGCCGCTGGCGACCTGGGCTTCGGCGCGCAGCCAGGCGGCGCGCGGCGGCAGCGGCCCGGGCTGGCCGGCAAGCACTTCCAGGCTTTCGTCGGCCTTGCCCTGGGCCAGCAGGCGTTCGGCCTGTTCCAGCGCAGCGGCGCCGGGGTCGTGGGCCAGCAGTGCGGCGTGGTGGCGGGCGGCGGCTTCGGCGTCACCGCGGGCGTCGGCGGCGCGGCGCGCGCCCAGCAGGGCCGGCGTGCGCAGCGCGGGTTCGGTGGCGGCCTTGGCCAGCAGCTGTTCGGCGCGCTGCCAGCGGCCCTGGTGCAGGGCCTCGAGGCCACTGACCAGGCGGCTGCGGGCCAGCTGGTGCGCATGCCGGCGCCAGGCCTTGAACGGCAGCCGCAGCAGCCACCACAGTGCCCACAGGGCGAACCACAGCAGGCCCCAGGCCAGCACGAAATAAGCCAGCGTGGTCGTGTAGGTCAGGCCGCGGTAGCGCACCACCACGTCGCCAAGGTCCTGCGAGAACCAATGCCAGCCCAAGGCGCCCAGCACGGCCAGCGCCAGCCACCACAGCAGGCTGCGGTAGAGGTTCACGGCGTGGCGTCCCGGCCGCGGCGCAGGTCCCGCAGCTGCTGCAGGGCGGCGCCGGCGTCGGGCAGGGCCGGCGACAGCGGTCGGTCGGCCAGGGCGCGCAGGCGTTCACGGCGCTCGCGCAGCGTCGCGTCGTCGGCGTAGAGGCGCTGCAGCCACTGGTCGACGCGGGTCAGGCTGGCGCGGAAGGCAGCCTCGTCGCGGCGTTCGAGCGCGGTGCGCGCCAGGGCCAGTTCCAGCGCCAGCGTGGCTTCACCGGTGGCGCGGTCGGCGGGGGAAATCAGGTCCTGGCTGCTGCTCGGCCGCACCTGCACCAGCGCGTCGAGGATGCGCTGCCAGCGCGAATCGCCTTCGGCGGCGGCCGGTGGCGCGCCGGGCGCGCGGCTCGACAGGCGCGGCAGCGTGGCTTCCAGCGCATCAAGTTCGCCGGCCGCTTCGTCGCGCGGATCCACCGGCAGCGCACGCAGCGCCGAGATTTCCTGGGCCAGGGTCTGGCGCAGGCTTATGAACTGCGGGTCGGTCATCGCCGCCAGCGCCTGCTGCGCCAGCACCAGCGAACGAATCGCGCCGTCGATGTCGCCGGCGACGGCCAGGCGCGCCTGGGCCAGGCCCAGCAGCAGCTCGACCTCGTCCAGGCGCAGGGCCTCGGCGCCTTCGGCAGCCTGCGAACTGACTTCGCGCAGATTGTCTTCGAGGATGGCGGCGCGCTGGCCCAGGCCAAGCACTTCCTCGCGCAGCAGGCCGGTGCGGGCCTGGGTGTCGCCCAGGCGCTGTTCGATGGTCTGCTGGTTGCGGCGCAGCGAGGCCGTGGCCTGCTCGGTTTCGAGCAGGCGCGCGTCCAGGGCTTCGGGGCTCAGGTCGGGGCCGGCGTCGGCGACCTGCGCCTGCTGCGTCCACCACCACCAGCCGCCGACGGCGACCAGTGCAAACACGGCCAGCGCCAGCAGCCAGGCCAGGGGGCCAGTGCCGCGGCGGGAGCGGGAATCGGGAATGTCGTCGTGCTCGGTGTCCACGGGGGCATCAACTCGGGAATCAAGGCCATGCTACCGGAAGCGACCCTGGCCAACATCGGCCGCCAGTGCGTCAACCATGGTCGCCGGGGCGGCGCCGGGGGCCAGCACGATCGACTGGAAACCCAGGCCGGCCAGGTGCGCGGCGAGGCGCGGGCTGCTGGCGACCGCGGGCCGGGCCCGCAGCGCCGTGCGGCCGCTTTCGTCCAGTCGCCGCCACAGGCCTTCGAAGGCTTCCTGGCTGCTCACCAGCAGGGCGCTGGTTTCCGGCAGCTTGCGCAGCGTGCGCAGGCGACCGGCGCTGGGGTGCAGGGCCTCGCGCCGGTAGACGTTGGCGCGGTGAACCTGCGCCCCGCGATGGGCCAGGGTTTCGGCGATCAGGCCGCGGCCACCGGGCGCGGTGACCAGGCCCACGGCCTCCGGCGGTGGCTGCAGTTCGGGCAAGGCAAGCAGGGCTTCGGAGTCGGTGCCGTTTTCCGGCACCCGCACCTCGTCGATGCCCGCCCGCTGCAGGGCCTTGGCGCTGGCTTCGCCCAGGGCCAGCCAGCGCTGGCCCGGCGCCGCGACCAGCGGCAGCTGCCGGCGCGCGAACTGCACGGCGGCGGGACTGGTGACGATGACCAGCGGGCAGGCCAGCGCCGCCTGCAGCGCCGGACCGGCCGACTGCGGCCGCAGCGCCAGCGTCGAGATCGAAAGCGTGCGCGCGCCAAGGGCCGTGGCCGCGCTCCGCACCGGTGCGTGGCTGCCCGAGGGGCGCAGCGAGATGACGTACCATCCCGCCAGCGTTGGCGCAGGCCGAGCCTTGTCCATGCCGCCAGCTTCGCACAGCCCCCGGGGAAACGGCACCGCATGTCCGAGCTCGATCACCTCAATGCCCATTACGACGCCATGCCGCCGGTGCGCGCCATGCAGGTCCGGGCCGTTTCCTACGACGGCAAGGTCCTGCGGCTTCAGGCGCCGCTATCGCACAACGTCAACGACAAGGCCTGCGCCTTCGGCGGCAGCCTGGCAAGCCTGATGACCCTGGCCGGCTGGGGCCTGATGACCCTGAAGCTGCGCGAAGCCGGCATCCGCGCCGAGGTCTACGTGGCCGACAGCCAGGTGCGCTACCTGGCGCCGCTGTACGCCGACCTCGAGGCCAGCGCCCGCCTGGCCGACGACGTCGACTGGCCGTCGGTGCTGCAGGCCTGGCAGACCCGTGGCCGCGCCCGCGCCGGCATCACCGCCTCGGTGGCCGGCCCGGACGGCACCGTGGTGGCCGACCTTCAGGGCCGCTTCGCCGCGCTGCGGCCGGCCTGAGACGCCGGGGCCCGGGTGTGCATAATGGCCCCATGAAAACGACCCTTCGTTCCATGCAGTCCGGCCTGGCCGTGGTGATGGTGCTCGTGATGGCGCTGGCGGCATGCGCCACTCCCGGCCAGCGCAGCCCGCGCGACCAGCTGCTCTACGACTACGTCAGCGCCGTGCGCTGGAGCGACTTCGACGCCGCGGCCATGTTCCTCGACCCCGAGCTGCTGGCCCGCCAGCCGATGACCGACCTCGAGCTCGAGCGCTACAAGCAGTTCCAGGTCTCGGGCTACGAAGTGAAGTCGGCCAGCGAGCCGGCCGAGGGCGAATACGCCCAGGTGGTGGAGATCCGCGTGGTAAACCGCCACACCCAGGTCGAGAAGATCATCACCGACCGCCAGCTGTGGCGCTGGGACGCCGAGGCCAAGCGCTGGTGGCTGGTCAGTGGCCTGCCCGATCTCGACGCCGCCCGCTGACCGGTTTGGCCGGGGACCCCGGGGGGCCGCATAATGCCGGCCCCCACGTTGCCCTGAAGCGCCGTCCATGGATCGCCTGATCGATTTTTTCCAAGCCAACCTGCTGCTGTCCCTGGCCCTGCTGGGCCTGACGGTGGCGCTGGTGTTCACCGAAGTCGCCCGCCTGTTCCGCGGCTTCAAGGGCATCAGTCCCTCGCAGCTGACCCATCTGATCAACCACGAAGACGCGCTGGTGCTGGATATCCGCGGCCAGGGCGACTTCGAGAAAGGCCACATCATCGGCTCCCGGCACCTGTTGCCCAGCCAGGTCGATCCCGAAGGCAAGCTGCTGGCCAAGGCGAAGGAAAAGCCCGTGGTCGTGGTCTGCGCCGCCGGCATGACCGCCACCGGCGTGGCCTCGCGCCTGGTCAAGGCCGGCTTCAAGCAGGTCAGCGTGCTCGAAGGCGGCATCGGCGCCTGGCAGCAGGCCAGCCTGCCGCTGGCCAAGGGCAAGGCCTGATCCTCCCTTTCCGGCGGTTTCGCCCGGCTGCGGCCGGCATGCGATAATCCCGGGTCTTTCATCGTCTTCATTCCCGGAGTTCCACCATGGCCGAGCAGAACAACGGCGCCGCCGCCGCCACCGCCCCGAACGACCAGCAGGCGCAGTTCACCATCCAGAAGATCTACGTCAAGGACATCTCCTTCGAGGTCCCGAACTCGCCGCAGATCTTCAACGAGCCCGGCCAGCCGCAGCTCGAGCTCAACCTCAACCAGAAGGTCGGCCGCGTCGCCGACGGCCTGTTCGAAGTCGTGCTGCACGTCACCCTGACCTGCAAGCTGGCCGACAAGACCGTGTACCTGGCCGAAGTGCAGCAGGCCGGCCTGTTCGCCCTGGCCAACTTCGACGACCGCACCCTGGACATGATGCTCGGCACCTACTGCCCGAACGTGCTGTTCCCGTACGTGCGCCAGACCCTGGGCGAGCTGGTGTCCAACGGTGGTTTCCCGCCGTTCTACCTGCAGCCGATCAACTTCGAGGCGCTGTACGCCGAAGGCCTTCGCCGCCGCGCCGAACAGGGCCAGGGCGCCCAGGCCCCCGAGGCCGGCAACGCCTGAAGCCGGACGCGCCGATGAACTCGGCCAAGCCGTCGTTCGCCGTGCTCGGGAGTGGTTCCTGGGGCACGGCGCTCGCTTCGCTGATTGCCCGCAACGGGCACCCGACCACGATCTGGGGGCGCGACGCCGCCCAGGTCGAGGCCATCGCGCGCACGCATGAAAACCCGCGTTACCTGCCGGGCATTGCCCTGCCGGAATCGCTGCAGGCCAGCACCGACTTCGCCGCCACCGTCGCCGGTGCCGACTTCGTGCTGGTGGTTACGCCCAGCCACGCCTTCACGCAAACCCTGCGCGCGCTGGCGCCGCACCGGCGCAAGCACGCCGGCGTGGCCTGGGCCACCAAGGGTTTCGAGCCCGGCTCCGGGCGTTTCCTGCATGAAGTCGCCGGCGAAGCCCTGGGTCCGGGCGTGCCGCTGGCCGTGGTCACCGGCCCGTCCTTCGCCAAGGAAGTGGCGCAGGGCCTGCCGACCGCGGTGACGGTGCATTCGGATGACGAAGGGTTTGCCCAGGACGTGGCCGAATCGCTGCATGGCGCCGCTTTCCGCGCCTACACCGGCAACGACATGCTCGGCGCCGAACTCGGCGGCGCGATGAAAAACGTACTGGCGGTCGCCACCGGCGTCGCCGACGGCATGTCGCTGGGCCTCAATGCCCGCGCCGGCCTGATCACCCGTGGCCTGAACGAAATGCTGCGGCTCAACGTCGCCATCGGCGGCAAGGCCGAAACCCTGATGGGCCTGGCCGGCCTGGGCGACCTGGTGCTTACCTGCACGGGCGACCTGTCGCGCAACCGCCGCCTGGGCCTGGCCCTGGGCCGCGGCCAGTCCATCGCCGAAGCGGTGGCCGCCATCGGCCAGGTGGTCGAGTCGGTGCAGACCGCCGACGAAGTCATGCGCCTGGCCGAACGCTTCGGCATCGAACTGCCGATCTCCGCGCTGGTGCGCGAAGTGCTGCACGGCCACATCACGCCGGTCGAAGGCCTGAAGATGCTGCTGGCCCGCGATCAGAAGCCGGAGTTTCCCGAAGGCCTGTTCTAGGCTGGGGAGCCCTGTAGGAGCGGCTTCAGCCGCGAAGTGGTTCTTTGCCAAAGGCAAAGTCAAAAGATTCGCGGCTGAAGCCGCTCCTACAGGGTGGCGTTGTTTAGAAGCTGGCGCGCACGCCCAGGCGATAGGTCTGCACGTCGTCGCCGAAGGTGACGTCGCCGCTGATGCCCCAGGTCTGGTTGAGCTTCACCAGGGCGCCGACGGTGCCGCTGAAGCCGCCGTCGAGGAACTCGTCGCCGTCGACATAATTTGCCTTGAGCAGGCCCTCGAAGCGTTCACCCAGCGCGCTGCGAACGCCGATGGAAGCGCGGTAGCCCTCGACGCCGACGATGCCGCTGCCGTCGGTGGTGACGAAACCGGCGAGCTCGTCCTCCAGATAGGCCGCCTCGCCGAACAGCAGGGTGGTATTGCTGAGCGCGTGGGCATAGCCGAGGCCAAGCTCCCAGGCATCGAGCTTGCCCGGCGAGTTGTCCAGGCCGGCGCGCGAATAACCACCCAGCCCGTAGAGGCCGGTGTCGCCGAACGCGAACGAGCCGCGCAGGCCGTGGCCATCGGCGTCACCGTCGATGTTGATGTAGTCGGCTTCGATCCAGGTCGTGGAGGGTGCTTCCTGGGCCTGTGCGGCGGACGTAGCGGCAAGGGCCAGGGCGATGAGAAGGGTCTTGGTTTTCATACATTCCTTTGTCGTGGATGCCTGCCTTTCGCGGGCCTTTGAAGTATCGAAATTCAATCGCAACCGGTGATTAACCCGGGTCCGCGCCGCGGCGCGATTTTCAGCCACCGTTTCAGGCCGGTATGGCTGGCGCTGCGTTCAGCTTGTTCAGTCAGGCGCAAAAAAGCCCGGCCGGAGCCGGGCTTTCGTGATGCCCCAGGTCGGGGTCAGCTTCACCAGGCCACCGACGGTGCCGCTGAAGTCGCCGTCGAAGTCGTCGCCATCCACGTAGTTCGCTTTCACCAGGCCTTCCAGGCGATCGGTGAGGCCACTGCGCAGGCCGACCGAGGTGCGGTAGCCGTTGCCGTCCAAGGCGCCGCCCGGCACCACGACCTCGGTGTCGAGGTAGCTGGCTTCGGCGAACAGGTCGGTGCGCTCGTTCAGCGGATGCGCATAACCCAGGCCGAGCTCACGGCCGTCGAGCTTGAGCGGCGAGTTGTCCACTTCCAGGCGGGTGACGCCGGCCAGGCCATAGACGTTGGACTCGCCGAATTCGAACGAGCCGCGCACCGCGTGGCCTTCGGCATCACCGTCGGCGTTGACGTAGCTGCCTTCGACCCAGGTGTTGCTGGGGGCTTCCTGCGCCTGCGCGGCGAACGGCAGGGCAGCGGCGAGGGAGAGGGCAATCGCGAGGTTCGAACGTTTCATGGGGGGATTCCTTTCGTTGGGGGGACGCCCGGATGTTTCCCGGGCAGGCACGAGTATTGGTGTCGCGCCCGAACTTGCGGTTAACGACGGCGCGAAACTGAAGGAACCCGGGGCTGAACGTGTTCAGCTAGTGCGATGCGTGATGAACGCGGCAAACAAAAAGCCCGGCTTTCGCCGGGCTTGATGCAAAGCTAAAAGACAAGATCAGAAGCTGGCGCGCAGGCCGAGCAGGTAGGTCTCGCCGCCGTCGCCGGCTTCGATTTCGCCGACCACGCCCCAGGTCTGGGTGAACTTGTACTGGGCGCCGACGGTGGCGCTGAAGTCGCCGTCGAAGTTGTCGCCGTCGGTGTAGTTGGCCTTGATCATGCCCTCGAAGTTGGGCGAGAACGAACCACGCACGCCGACCGAGGCGCGGTAGCCGTCGAGATCGCCGAAGCCGCTGACGTCCGAGTTCAGGTAGGAGATCTCGGACAGCAGGTCGACGTTGTCCGACAGCGCGTGGGCGTAACCCAGGCCGATGTCAAAGGAGTCGACGTCGATGTTGCTGTTGTCGATTTCAACGGTGTTGAAGCCGCCGAAGCCGTAGAAGTTCGATTCGCCGAACTCGAGCGAGCCACGCAGGCCGAAGCCATCGGCATCGCCGTCGACGTTGAGGTAGTCGGCCTCGACCCAGGTGTAGCTGAGCTTGTCGTCGGCCTGGGCGGACAGCGGCAGCAGGGCGGCAAGGGCCAGTGCAATCAGGGAGCGCTTCATCGTTTTGGGTTCCGTTTTTTGTGGGGCCCCGTTGTACGGGGTGAGCGGAGTATCCGGTTGCCACCACAACGGAGGATTAACGAAGCGCGTTTTTGCCCGTACCCCTGTCGTCAGTCATGGTCTGCATAACCAAGCTGTCGCCAGGCTTCGAACACCGCAACGGCGACCGCGTTCGAAAGGTTGAGGCTGCGCTGCCCGGCACGCATGGGCAGCGTCAGTCGCTGCTCGTCGGGAATGCCCGCCATGACGTCCGCGGGCAGTCCACGGGTTTCCGGACCGAACAGCAGCGCGTCGCCGGCGCGGTAGTCAACGCGGTCGAAACGACGCGTCGCGCGTGCACTGAAGGCGAACACCCGCGTCGGCCCGAGCGTGCGCAGGCAGTCATCGAGCGAGGCATGTTTCTGCACGCGCGCCCACTCGTGGTAATCGAGCCCGGCGCGGCGCAGCCTGGCGTCGTCGAGCTCGAAACCCAGGGGTTCGACCAGATGCAGGTGGGCGCCGGTGTTGGCGCAGAGCCGGATCACGTTGCCGGTGTTGGGCGGGATCTCGGGCTGGTAGAGGATGACGTGCAGCATCGCGGCATTATCGCCGCGCCCGGGCCTGCCCGGGTGGCGGAATCAGGAGGCGCAGTTGAGCCGGCGCGTCAGCACGCCCAGGTCGCCGGGCATGCGCGCCAGGCCCAGCGGGCCGGCGTCCTGCCGGGCCGGATCGCAGCCCAGGCCGGCGGCCACCACGTTTTCCACCACCTCGCCCAGGCTGGGCGGCGGCAGGTGCATGGCCAGCAGGCCGACGGCAAGCAAGGGCAGGGCGAACAGGCTGCGTCGAAGTTGTTTGTCGTAGGTCATGGGAAGCTCCCAGGGCGGTCTTGCCATGGAAATAGCAGGAACCGTGCCAAACCCACGTTTACTTTAAAATCAAAGGATTAGCGCGCCCGGGCAGTGTCCGCGATCAGCTGCGGACACGGCAGGCGGACAGGGGCTCGGACGCCATGGCCTGCCACCGGGCCTCGTCGGCCGGCTGCGCCGGACGCGGGAAATCGATGCGCGCCTGCAGCTGGTCATCACCCTGGTCGTCGCGCAGGTTGCTCAGGCCCTGGAACCACAGCAGGCGCCGGCTTTCGCGCCCGTAGGCGACGTCGATGTGCGGCGCCAGCAGGCCGAACAGGCCGCCCAGGCGCAGCCGGAAGATTTCGGCGCCCTCGCCTGCGGCTTCGCCGCTGCCGCGCCGCCGCACGGTGAAGCCGTAACTGTCGAGCCGCGAGGGCACCGCGAACTCCAGCGGCACCGTTTCGCCGGCAAGCAGCGGCTGCCACTGCCGGCGGATGAATTCGTCGAAACCCGCGTCCGCGACCAGGCCGGCGCCGGCCTCCAGCGTCGCGTTGCGCTCGTCGTCCCCGGCCGGGGACTGCACCCACAGCTGCGCCTCGTCGCCGATCCGGCGCAGGCCTTCGCGGTAGCCAAGCCGCACATCCTCGAAATGGAAGGCCGGCGCCAGCGCCGAGGCGGCGTAGTCGACGCGCTTGCGGGCGAAGGCGGTGCCGTCGGCGCAGCGGTAGACCACCAGGCGCTGGCGCAGCTGCTGGTCCTGGTGCCTGAGCAGGTGGTCTTCGGTGTAGAGCAGGTCGCCGGAGTCGGGGTCGCGCGCCGCGGCTTCCTGGAAACCCAGCGCGGCCAGCGCCGGCAGCGGCACCAGCGCCAGGCAGGCCAGCAGCAGCTTGCGGGCGCTCACCATGGCAGAGGCCCGCCATTGCGATCGACGAATTCGCCGGCGCCCAGGTCCTGGCGGCGGTCGAGCATTTCCAGCAGGTCGTGCACCGATTCGCGCGCGGTCAACGGGGCCTTGTCGCCGCCCATTTCCGTGCGCACCCAGCCGGGGCTGGCTGCCAGCACGCCAATGCCCAGGGGCGCGAGCGCGTGCGCCATCTGCACCGTGGCCATGTTCAGCGCCGCCTTGCTGATGGCGTAGCTGGGCGTGCCGAAGGACGTCGCCAGGGCTATGGCGCCCAGCCGCGAGGAGATGTTGAACACGCGCGGCCGGCGGCCCCGGGCCAGCAGCGGCGCCAGCGCCTGGGCCAGCATCAGCGGCGCGACGGCGTTCACGCGCAGGGTGTGTTCGAGCACCGCGGCCTCGAGATGGCCAAACCGTTCGCCCGAAGGCAGCACGCCGGCGTTGTTTATCAGCAGGTCGATGGCCGGGTGGCCGGCTGCGACTTCAGCCACGAAAGCCGCGCGCGAGCGTTCTTCGGCGACGTCCAGCGGCACCACGTGCACATGGCCGGGGTAGGCGCCGGCCAGTTCGGTCAGGGCGTCGGCGTGGCCGGGCTGGCGGCAGCCCGCCACCACGCGGTCGCCGCGCGCCAGCAGCTGGCGCGTGAATTCCAGGCCCAGGCCGCGGTTGGCCCCGGTGACTACGACAGTTCGCGCCTTGTTCACGTCCATGCCTCCGACTATGGCCTACGGCCTAGTGTATGGCCCGTCAAGGCAGGCTAGGATTCAAGGCTGCCCGACGTCCCGAACCGATTCCACAGGAACCCACGCATGACCCAGACCCGCCAACCGCGCCTGCGCGCGCTCGTGCTCGCCCTTGGCTTTGCCGTGGCTGCCCTCTCGCCGGTGCACGCCAGCGAACAGGCCGCCGTCGCCGAAGCCGCCGTGAAGGCCGACATCCCCTTCGAGCAGTTCACCCTGCCCAACGGCCTGCGCGTGGTGGTGCACACCGACCGCAAGGCGCCGGTGGTGGCGGTGAACATCTGGTACCACGTGGGTTCCAAGAACGAACTGCCGGGCCGCACCGGTTTCGCGCACCTGTTCGAGCACCTGATGTTCCAGTCCAGCGAAAACCACGAGGGTGAGTTCTTCACGCCCTTCGAACTGGTCGGTGCCACCAACCAGAACGGCACCACCAACTCCGACCGCACCAACTATTTCCAGAACGTGCCGACCACGGCCCTGGACATGGCGCTGTGGATGGAATCGGACCGCATGGGTTATTTCCTGGGCGCGGTCAGCCAGGACGTGCTGGACGAACAGCGCGGCGTGGTCCAGAACGAAAAGCGCCAGGGCGAGAACCAGCCCTACGGCCAGGTCTTCGAGCGCCTGCTCAAGGCCAGTTATCCCGAAGGCCATCCCTACCGCTGGCCGGTCATCGGCTCGATGAGCGACCTCAACGCCGCCTCGCTCGAGGACGTGCAGCGTTTCTTCAAGTCCTGGTACGGCCCGAACAACGCCGTGCTGGTGCTGGCCGGCGACATCGACCTGGCCACGGCCAAGGAAAAGGCCACCAAGTACTTCGGCGCCATCCCGGCCGGTCCGACCCTGGCCCAGCCGGCGGTCGACCCGGCGCCGCGCACCACCTCCACGCGCGACGAATTCACCGACCGCGTGCCGCAGGCGCGCGTCTACCGCACCTGGAACATCGCCGAGTTCGGCAACGCCGACGTCGAACGCCTGCAGCTGCTGTCGCAGGTGCTGGGCGGTTCGCGTGCCTCGCGCCTGGACAAGCGCCTGGTGCACGGCGACAAGATCGCCGACCGGGTGTCGACCTCCGCCTGGGGTTCGCAGCTGGGCGGCATGTTCTACATCCAGGCCGACGTGAAGCAGGGCGTCGAGCCGGCCGTCGTCGAAAAAGCCATCGAAGAAGAGCTGGCGCGCCTGCTCGCCGAAGGCCCGACCGCCAGCGAGCTTGAACAAGCCCGCACCATCTTCAAGGCCGGCTTCATCCGCGGCATCGAGCGCATCGGCGGCTTCGGCGGCAAGGCCGACGCCCTGGCCGAGTGCACCGTCTACATGCAGGACCCGGGCTGCTTCCGCGAAGGCATGGCCACCATCGAAACCGCCACCGTCGCCGACCTGCAGGCCGCCGGCCAGCGCTGGCTGACCAAGGGCGACCACACCATGGTGGTGACGCCGGGCGAACGCGTCGCCACGGTCGAGGAAGAAAGCGCCTCGCATCCGGACATGGACCCCGTGCCGCCGGCCGACCCGAAGTACAGCACCGTCGAGACCGACGTCGACCGCAGCCAGGGCCCGCCGGTCACCACCGAGTTCCCGGACCTGGTGTTCCCCGAACTGCAGCGCTCGACGCTGTCCAACGGCGTCGCCGTGGTGCTGGCCGAACGCCCGGGCCTGCCCATCGTGCAGATGAGCCTGCAGCTGCCCGGCGGCTACGTCGCCGACACCTGCCGCAAGCTCGGCACCGCCAGCTTCACCATGGGCATGCTCGACGAAGGCGCCGGCAAGTACGAAGCCCTGGCCTTCGGCAATGAAGCCGAACGCCTGGGTGCCAACCTCGGCGCCAGCGCCGCGCTCGACGGTGCCAGCGCCTACCTGTCGGCACTGAAGGAAAACCTGGACGAGTCGGTGAAGCTGTTTGCCACCATGCTGCGCACGCCGCGCTTCGACCAGAACGAAATCGAACGCGTGCGCCAGGGCTGGATCTCGACCATCAAGCAGGAAAAGGCGCGTCCGAACTCGTCCGCCCTGCGCCTGCTGCCGCCGCTGCTGTACGGGGAAGGCCATCCCTACGCCATCCCGTTCTCGGGCACCGGCGAGGAAGCGTCCATCGCCTCGCTGACCCGCGACGACCTGCTGGCCTACCACCGCGACTTCGTGCGCCCCGAAGGCGCCACGCTGATCGTGGTCGGCGACACCACCATGGCGGAAATCGTGCCGGTGCTTGAGAAGCACCTGGGTAGCTGGAAGGGCCAGGGCGAAGCCCCGGCGCTGCCCGAGATTGGCAATGTGGACTTGCCGGCCAAGCCGCGCGTGTTCCTGGTCGACCAGCCGGGCGCCATCCAGGCCAACATCTTCGTCGGCCAGCTGGCGCCGTCGACGATGGACCCGAAGGCGACCGAGTTCGAGATCGCCAACTCGGTGCTGGGCGGTGAGTTCAGCTCGCGCCTGAACATGAACCTGCGCGAGGACAAACACTGGGCCTACGGCAGCTACAGCTTCGTGCAGGCCGCCATGGGCCAGCGCCCGTGGCTGGCATTCGCGGCGGTGCAGATCGACAAGACCGCCGAGTCGATGGCCGAACTGCAGCGCGAGATCAGCCAGTACGCCACCGGCGAGGTGCCTGCCAGCCCGGAGGAAGTGGCCAAGATCCAGGCCAGCGAGATCCGCAGCCTGCCGGGTTCGTACGAAACCGCCGGCGCCGTGCTCGGCGCCATCGGCGGCATCGTTCGCTACGGGCGCCCGGACGACTACGTGGTGCAGCGCCAGCAGAAGATCGAAGGGCTGACCCCCGAGGTCGTCAACGCCGCCGCCGGCACCATCCAGCCCTCCGCCCTGACCTGGGTGGTCGTGGGTGACCTGTCGAAGATCGAGGAAGGCGTCCGCGGCCTGGACCTGGGCCAGGTGCAGGTGATCGACGCCGACGGCAAGCCCGTCGCGGAGTAAGCGCCGCGATACATTGCCGGTTCAGCACGGGCGGGGCGACAATCCCGCCCGTGTCATTTCTGACATTCCGTGTTTTGCCAAGGGAGTACGCCGCATGCGCCATCTCGTGATTTCCGCCGTCCTCGTTGCCGCACTGGGTGGCTGCACCTGGGTAAAGATGGCGCCGGGCGGTGCCGCGGTGAAGGTGGTCGCCGCCGGCCAGGACATGTCTGCGTGCGAAAAGCGCGGCGAAGTCTCGGTGTCCGTGCGCGACCGCCTGGGTCCCTACGAGCGCAACGACATCAAGGTGCGCGACGAACTCGAAACCCTGGCCCGCAACGAGGCCCCTGGCCTGAATGCCGACACCGTGCAGCCCAAGGCCGAGCCCGACGACGGCGAGCAGCGTTTCCTGGCCTTCCGCTGCCGCGGCGCGGCCCCGGCCGCTGCCCGGGCGGGCACCGCGGCCACCGACGGGACGGCCGAAACCTATCCCATCGAAGACTGAGACGAGTCTCCCGCCTTCACGCCCCGCCCGGCCCTTAAGTTGAGCGCTCGGGGCGAAACGGGTAACTTTGACGGGTTTCCCTAACGCTGGGCATGCCCGCTTATGCTGTTCAAGAACGTCTCCATCGCCGGCCTGGCGCACATCGATGCCCCGCATCGCCTGAGCTCGGCCGACATCAATGCCCAGCTCCAGCCCACCATGGACCGGCTGGGCATCAAGACCGACGTGCTGCAGGACATCGCCGGCATCTTCGCCCGTCGCCTCTGGGACGACGAGGTCCAGGCCTCCGACGCCGCGACCCTGGCCGCCGAAAAGGCCCTGGCCGACGCCGGCATCGACCGCGCGCGCGTCGGCCTGCTGGTCAACACCTCGGTCAGCCGCGACTACCTCGAGCCGTCCACGGCCTCGATCGTGTCCGGCAACCTGGGCCTGGGCGAAAACTGCCAGAACTTCGACGTCGCCAATGCCTGCCTGGCCTTCATCAACGGCATGGACATCGCCAGCCGCATGATCGAGCGCGGCGAAATCGACTACGCCCTGGTCGTCGACGGCGAAACCGCCAACCTGGCCTACAAGAAAACGCTTGAACGCCTCAGCGGCCCGGACGTCACCGAGGAACAGTTCCGCAACGAACTGGCCACGCTCACCCTGGGCTGCGGCGCCGCCGCGATGGTGCTCTCGCGCAGCGAGCTCACCCCCGACGCCCCGAAGTACAAGGGTGGCGTCACCAAGGCCGCCACGCAGTGGAACACCCTGTGCCGCGGCAACCTCGACCGCATGGTCACCGACACCCGCATGCTGCTCATCGAGGGCCTGAAGCTGGCCACCGCCACCTTCGGCGCCGCCCGCCAGGCGCTGGGCTGGGTGGTCGAGGAACTCGACGAGTTCGTCATCCACCAGGTCTCGCAGGTGCACACCCAGGCCTTCATCAAGGCCTTCGGCATCGACCCGAAGAAGGTGCTCACCATCTTCGCCGAGCACGGCAACATCGGCCCGGCCTCGGTGCCGATCGTGCTGAGCAAGCTCAAGGAAATGGGCCGCCTCAAGAAGGGCGACCGCGTTGCCCTGCTGGGCATCGGCTCGGGCCTGAACTGCTCGATGGCCGAAGTCGAGTGGTAAGCCGTCCTTAGCAGGTCAGCGAAAGAGGCCCACTTCGTGTGGGCCTTTTTCTTATCGGGCCCGACGCTATTTCATTCCGGCACGGCAGCGACTAGCTTGGCGGGAGCCCCCTCGGACCCAGCCCTAAATGCGCAAACACCTCCTGGCATCTTCCATCCACGTCGCGGTCGCCTGCGCGCTGGCCAGTGGCAGCACTTTTGCCCAGGCCGGGCTTGAGCCCGCCACGGCGACCGCATCGCGCCTGGCGCAGGCGGCGGACGCCCTGCCGGTGATCGTGATCGACCGGGCGCAGATAGAGGCTTCCGGCCATGTGCTGCTCGCGGACGTGCTGCGCGACCTGCCGCAGGCGTCCCTTGGTAATTTCCGGCCGCAGTCGGGCTCCACCGCCCAGGGGCTGGCCGGCATCGACCTGCGTGGGCTCGGACCCGGGCGCACGCTGGTGCTGGTGGACGGCCGGCGGGTGTCGCCCAGCCCGATGAACGTCAGCAGTGGCAGCGACCTCAACGTCATCCCCCTGGCCATGGTCGAACGCATCGAGGTGTATGCGGCCGGTGCGTCGGCGATCCATGGCGCCAATGCCGTCGGCGGCGTCGTCAACCTGGTGACCCGGCGTGGCTTCAACGGCGCCGAGCTTCGCGTCGGCCATGCCGCCAGCGAAGTCCGGGGAGGCGACCTGGATGACATGTCGGTGGTGTTCGGCGCGAGCTCGGAGCGCACGCGCGTCATGGGCGGCGCCGCAAAGGCGCAGCGCGGCATGGTGTTCACCCGCGACCAGATCGGCGGGGACGTGCCCGGCGTCGGCCTCTACGGCAACAACTACTACGACTGGAATACCCAGCAATTCGCGCCAGTCCCCGGGTTCGACTGCACCCAGGGCGCGTTCTACGAACTGTCGACCGGCTTCTGCAATTTCGACTTCAACCAGGTGGCCGCCAACGAAGCCAAGCTCGGCAACACGTCCGTCTTCCTGCGCGGCGAGCACCAGATCAACGATCGTTGGCAGGTCAACGCGGCCGCGAGCGTGACGCGTGCCGAGTCGTTCGGGCGTTACGCACCGACGCCAGGCAACGTTGTCGTGGACGACGGCACGCCCAACGACATCAACAACGGCGTAGCCTGCGGCCCCGGTGGCTGCGCGCCGGGAACCACCGACGGCTTGCCGACCTACTACTACCACCGCTTCGCCGCTGCCGGGAACCGGGACAGCAGCATGGAAGTCGTCCGCGGCGAGTTCCTGGTCGGATTCCAGGGGGCACTGACCGACCGCCTGGACCTGGAAGTGGGCCTTCGTCGCACCGACGAAAAGCTGATCGACCTGGGGAGTGGCTACATCGTCTCCGACCTCGCCAACCGGCTGGCGAATGATGGTAGCTACGATCTTTCCGATCCCTTCGGCGCCTCGCCGGAAGTGCTGTCCTCGCTGCGGGCGACGATCAGCCGTGAAGCCCGCTGGCAGGAAGACACCGCCTACGCCACGGTGCATGCCTCGCTGTTCGAGATGGCCGGCGGCGCTTCGCGGGCGGCTTTCGGCATCGAGCGGGTGACCAGCCGCTACCGCGACAACTACGACAGCCTGTCCGAGGCCGGGCGCATCCTGGGCACCGCCGGCAACTCCGCCGGCGGCGACCGCGACTTCAACGCGGTGTTCGCGGAATGGCGCCTGCCCTTCACGGCCAGGCTGGACCTGACGCTGGCGGCCCGCCACGACGACTACGACCGCCTCGACAGCCAGCTCTCGCCCCAGGCCAGCCTGCGCTGGCAGCCGCTGGACATGCTGACGCTGCGCGCGCAGTGGGGGCAGGGCTTCCGGGCCCCGGGCCTGGACATCACCACGCAGCGTCCGGTGCCGTCCACCGAGATGATCAACGACCCGCTCACCTGCAGCCTGCTCGGGCAGCCGTTCGACTGCCTGGTGGGCGTGCCTGTGGTGGCCATCGGCAATCCCCTGCTCGATTCGGAGGAATCCGAACACCTCGGGCTTGGCGTAGTGTTCCAGCCGCTCGAGGCGCTGCGGCTGTCGCTCGACTACACGCAGATCCGCGTCGAAAACACCATCGACCGGTACCAGGCACAGGACGTGGTCAACTCCGATCTCGATCCCTCGACATTCGGGCCGCTTCCTGGAGGCCTGGGCGTATACCGGGCGGCCAACGGCAGCGTGCGTGAAATCGTTGTCGGTTACGGCAACGGCGGCGCCACCGAAGTTGAGACATTGGATCTGGTGGTGGCCATGGACCTGGGCCTGGGCCGCTACGGCGAGCTCGACAGTGAACTGACGGTGTCGCGCCTTCTGCGCTGGGAGCGGTTCAGCGCCGCCGGCTTCGGGTCCCGCTTCGAGGGCCTTCTTGGCTTGCCCGAGACGCGGGCCCAACTGGCCACGACCTGGACACTGGGTGACCTGAGCCTGGCCTGGCGGGTCCACGGCATCGAGGGCCAATCCAGCGGCAGTGCCAACACCACCGTCGGCAGCTATGTCACGCACGACCTGCAGCTGGCCTGGAAGTCGCCTTGGAATGCGAGCATCGCGGCCGGCGTCACCAATGCCGGCGATCGTTATCCGTCGCTGCGGGCGTACGACGGCCGCCCGTTCAATTTCTACCTTTACGACGCCTACGGCCGCACGCCCTACCTGCGCTACACGCAAACGTTCTGAGGACGCGATGCCTGCGTCCGGCCCGGCGAAGGCCCGCCCGGTGGCGGGCCTTGCCGCCTCGGGCTCAGGCTGCGTGCTTGCGGACAGCCTGCGGCGTCGCGGCCAGCTCGCCGAACAGGTTCTTCGGGTCGCGCAGGGCGGGAATGAGGTCGGCGTCGCGGCCCAGGCCCATTTCCATCGCGCAGTCGCGCACCAGGCGCAGCGCCGAATAGTCTTCCAGCGCGAAGCCCACCGAATCGAACAGCGTCACTTCGGCGTCGTGGCGGCGGCCGGAGGCCTGCATGGCCAGCACGCGCCACAGTTCGGTAACCGGGAAGTCGGCCGGCATCTGCTGCACTTCGCCTTCGATGCGCGACTGCGGCTCGAACTCGACGAACACCGAGGCATTGGCCACCACGCCGGTGGCCAGTTCGGTCTTGCCGGGGCAGTCGCCGCCGACGCCGTTGATGTGCATGCCCGGTTCGATCATTTCCGGGGTCAGGATGTCGGCATTGGCCTTGTCGGCGGTGACGGTGGTGACGATGTCGGCGCCGCGCACGGCCTGGGCCACGCTGTCGCTGCGCAGCACGCGCAGGCCCGGCGCGGCCGCGGCCAGGTTGCGCACCAGCTTGTCGGTCGCCGCGGCGTCGACGTCGAACACCCGCACTTCTTCGATGCCCAGCAGGTGGTGGAAGGCCAGGGCCTGGAACTCACTCTGGGCGCCATTGCCGATCAGCGCCATCGTCTTTGAATCCTTGCGCGCCAGCAGCTTCGCGGCCATCACCGAGGTGGCGGCGGTGCGCAGCGCGGTGGTCAGGGTCAGTTCGCTGATAAGCGTCGGCATGCCGGTATCCACGTCGGCCAGCACGCCGAAGGCGACCACGGTGGACAGGCCCAGTTTGGTGTTGCCCGGGTGGCCGTTGACGTACTTGAAGCTGTACTCCTTCGCGTCGGCCACCGGCATCAGCTCGATCACGCCGCCTTCGGAGTGGG
>NZ_CAXBJS010000038.1:0-20371 GCF_963976025.1 uncultured Arenimonas sp. | reverse complement strand
CGAGCGTGACGCCGCACGCCGGCGCCAGGTCCCGGAATCGTCGGTGGGGCAGAACGACCGCGACTACCGTCGCCAGCCGGCCGACTGCGACGATCGCGACCGCAGCGTGCATCCGGGCCAGGCCGAGGTCTGCAACTTCAAGGACGACAACTGCGATGGCAGCGTCGACGAAGGCGTGACCTGGACCGTCTGGCGCGACCAGGACGGCGACGGTTTCGGCGACCCGGACCAGCGTGTGCTCACCTGCCCGGTCGGCGAGGCACTCGCCAACGTCGCACTGAACGACCGCGACTGCGACGACACCGATCGCGCCCGCAATCCCAGCCTGGGGACCTGCCCATGAAGCCTTCCCTCCAACGTTTCCTGCTGGCCGGCCTGCTGGCGGTGGCCTGCGTTTCCGGCGCCGCCTCGGAGCGTGAACCCGTGCGGGTGCGCGTCGGCGAAGACAGCGGCGCCATCGTCAGCAACGATCGCAACAAGTGTTCCAGCCACCAGCAGTGCGACGACGGCCTGTTCTGCAATGGCATCGAACGTTGCCAGCCACAGAACGAACGCGCGGATCGCAACGGCTGCGTGGCGGGTGGCCTGCCCTGCCGGGAAGGCGAAGATTGCCTGGAAGCACAAGACCGCTGCCGGCTCGGCCCTTGCGACGTGCCCGACGCCGACGGCGACGGCTACGCCGCGATCGCCTGCGGCGGCAACGACTGCGACGACCAGGATGCCGAACGCAGTCCCGGCCTCACCGAGGTCTGCGATGCCCGCGGCCTGGACGAGGATTGCGACCCGGGCACGGTCGGCGACCGCGACGCCGACGGCGACGGCTACATCGACGCGATGTGCCGCTGAGCCTTGGCCGTCAGGCACAACGGCAGCGCCATCAGGCTGGCGGCCACCATCCACGCGAGGTAGCGGAAGTCGGCGGACGGCGCGAACGCCAGGAGTGGAAGCGCCAGCAGCAGGCCGGACGCCGCGACCGCCGCGGCCAGGCCGTCATGGGGCCCGCGACGACGTATCGCGGTGAAGGCCAGGACGCCGAACGAAAGCAGCAGGTACAGCCAGCCAGCAAACACCGGCGTGTCCACCAATGAATCCAGCCGCGGTTGCACCAGGCGATGAAGCCCGCCGGATGGCGGCGCGACGGCCGGGTTGTCGCGCAGCGGCACGATGGCCGGCTGCAGCACCTGGAAGTCCGGCTGTGCCGCCTGGCGCAAGCCCAGCAGGTAGGCCGACACCTCGGCGCGGTGGCCGAAATAGGCGCGCGGGTGATCCAGCGGCAGCGACAGCCAGACACGTCGCAGCTCGGCGTACTGCGCCGGCGTGTAGTCGTAGTAGAAGTTCAGCCGCAGCTGCCCGGACTCGAAGCTCGGCACGTTGACGAAGGGCGAAAAGTCGCGGCGCAGGTCCTGCACCGTCAGCCCCGGCTCCACCCAGTCGGCCGGGAACAGCACGCGGTCCTCGGCGATCGACACCGCCGCGATGTCCCACATGGCGATCACCGGCCACACCGGCGTGGCGCGTGCGCCCGGTGCCAGGTTGGCCAGGCCCGCGGCCAGGTGCAGGCCCAGCGCCAGTGCGACCGTCGCAAGGCCCACGCGCAGCCGGCGCTGCGGCCACTCGCGCCAGGCCAGCCAGGCCAGCAGCGGCAGTGCCGCCGGCAGCGCGTTGTGTCGGAAGGCACAGCCGGCCACCAGCAGCGCCAGCGCCGCCAGCCGCCAGGTGCGGCGAGGCGCCTGCAGTTCGGCGGCCAGGCAGGCAACGGCGCCGGCGAACAGCGCCATCATCCACACGTCCTTCCAAAGGTGCGCCTGCAGCGCCAGCAGCGGTGGCCATGCGCCGATCAGCCACACGCACAGCACGCGCCGCCAGGCACCGCCGCCCAGCGCATGCGCGAAACCAGCCACCGCTGCCCACCAGGCCAGCACCTGCACCAGCAACATGCCGCCCGGGTCGGGCAGCACCAGGCGCACTGCCTGCCACACCCGCACCATCACCGGCGGGTGGCCGGGGTCGAGTTCATCGTGGCGGGCCTGCCACCACTGCCAGGCCGAGTCCCAGCTCAGGTAGCCGGGCCAGAACGCCAGCAGCACCAGGCCCAGGCCCAGCGCCGCCGCCAGCCAGGGCGCGGCGCGCTTCACGGACGGTGTTCGCGGGCCATGAATTCGGCGCTGCGCATTTCGACAAGGCGCGAGGCGGTACGCTCGAAGTCACCGCGCAGCTTTTCGCCGGTGTAGAGCCACATCGGTTCCGCGGCGGCGCTCAGAACCAGGTTGACGTTGCGGTCGTAGAGCTCGTCGACCAGATGCACGAAGCGGCGGGCGGCGTTGTCGCGGGTGGCGTCCATCACCGGCACGTCGGAAAGCAGCACGGTGTGGAAGTCGCGCGCCACCTCGATGTAGTCGGCGGCGGCGCGCGGGCCTTCGCACAGGGCGGAAAAATCGAACCAGGCAATGCCTTCGGCCAGCGCGCGCACCGGGATCGGGCGGCCGTTCACCGCCAGCGGGCCGTCTTCGCGCGGGGCGTCGGCGGCCAGTGCTTCGTAGTGCGCGGCCAGGGCGGCATCGGCCTGCCTGCCCAGGGGACTGAGGTAGGTTTCGGCGCTGGTGAGCTGGCGCAGGCGGTAATCGAGCTTGCTGTCGAGGTGGTGGACGATGGTGTGTTTTTCCAGCAGCGCGATCGCCGGCAGGAAACGCGCGCGCTGCAGGCCGTCGCGGTAGAGGTTCTTCGGCTCGGTGTTGGACGTGGTGACCAGCACCACCTCGCGTTCGAACAGGCGGTCGAGCAGCCGGCCCAGGATCATCGCGTCGGCGATGTCGGACACGATGAATTCATCGAGCACCAGCAGGCGCAGTTCTTCGGCCAGCGCATCGGCGACAACCGCCACGGTGTCGGCGGTGTCGTCGGGCAGGGCCTGGATGCGCGCGTGGACTTCGACCATGAAGCGGTGGAAATGCCAGCGTCGCCGCGGCAGCGCGCCCAGCTGGTCGAACAGCAGGTCGTTGAGGAAGGTCTTGCCGCGGCCCACGCCGCCCCACAGGTACAGGCCCTGCACCGGTTCGCTGCCGCGGCCCAGCCAGCGTTTCCAGGCCGGCCTGGATTCGCGGGCAAGCAGGCCGGCGTGGATGCGGTCGAGCTGGGCCAGCGCCGGGTGTTGCGCCGGGTCGTCCTGCCAGCGGCCGCTTGCCACGCCGGCGGCATAGGCGACCGACGGCGGGCGGGCCGCCGCGGGTTCAGCCATGGCGCGGCGGCGGCAGGTTCTTGCGCACGCCGTTCTTGACCGCGCCGCGCAGGTCCATCAGCCGGCGATGGAAGAAGTGGCTGGTGTCGGGCATCTTCACCAGCGTCGGTTTTTCATCCAGGCCGTCGATCCATTCGTAGACCTTCTGCGGGTCCACCACTTCGTCGGCGTCGGGCATGATCACCAGCCAGGGGCAGGCCGGCGGCTGTACGCCGGAGAAGTCGCGGAAACCCACCGGCGGCGCCAGCGAGATCATCTGTTTCACCGGCAGCTGGCGCGCGCCCTGCAGGGCCACCCAGCTGCCGAAGGAAAAGCCGGCCAGCCACAGCGCGTCGTCCGGGCGCGATTTGCGCACCCAGTCGGCCACGGCCAGCAGATCGAGGATTTCGCCGCGGCCCTCGTCCCATTCTCCTTCGGACTTGCCGACGCCGCGGAAGTTGAAGCGCACCGCCGCCACGCCCAGCTCGCTCAGCGCGCGGGCGGTCATGGTGACCACCTTGTTGTGCAGGGTGCCGCCTTCGGGCGGATTGGGGTGGCAGATGATGGCCACGCCGGCCCGTTCCTGCCCTTCCTCGGGCAGGTCCACCATCAGCTCGATCTGGCCGGCGGGGCCAGGAACCATCAGCGGTCCGGATTCGGTCGGGAAGTCGGGCAGGGCGTCCATGCGCGGATGATAGCCCCTAGCGGGCCAGGTCGAAGCCCAGCAGCAGCGGGTCGTGGTCGGAGGCCCGCCAGGGGTCGTTGGCCTGGCCCTTGCGGTAGTCGAAGGCGGGGGCTTCGTCGGCATTGGCGTGCCATTCCGCCGCGCCGCGCAGGCGCGCGGCCAGGCCGGCGTCCACCAGGGCATGGTCGAGCCGTCCCGACAGGCCCTCGAAGACAAAGGAATAGGGCCGCTCGAGCTTCATCCGGGCGAAGGCGTCCTGCCATCCCTGCGAGCGCAGCAGGCGCATCGGGTCTTCCTGGGCATAGGCGTTGAAGTCGCCGATCAGCAGGTGGCCCACGGGCTGGGTGCCCGTCGGGTCCCTGGCCAGCCAGGCGTTGAGCAGGCGGGCCGATTCAACGCGGCTGGCATTGAAGCAGCCCTGGCCGTCGCGCCGGTCGGCGTCGCCGCCCTGGGCTTCGTTGCAGCCGCCCTTGGACTTGAAGTGGTTCGCCACGACCACGAACACCGGCCCGCGGCCGGCGCGGAAGGCCTGTGCCAGTGGCACCCGGCTGCGGTCGCGGAACGGGCCCTGGGCCAGCATCGCCGGCTTGCCCACGGGCGCGACGCGGCTGGCACGGTAGATGATGCCGACGCGGATGGCGTTGTCGCCGGGCCCCTGGCCCGCGTCCACGAAGCGCCAGTCGTCGTGCGGGCCGGCGGCGTTGAGCGCGTCAACGAAGCCCGCCAGCGACGAGTCGGGGCCGAAGCCGTCGTTTTCCAGCTCCATGAGCGCGGCCAGATCCGGGTCCATCGCCTGCACGGTGGCCACCAGTTTGGCCTGCTGGCGCACGAAGTCGGCCTGGCTGGCGGCGCCGCGGGTGGTCGGGAAGCCGCCGCCGCTGCCGTCGCCGTTGAACAGGTTGAGCAGGTTGAAGCCGGCGATGCGGCGGTCGCCGGCGACCTCGGGCGCGTCCGGGCGCGGCGCCTGTTCGATGCGGGTCAGCGGCGCGGTGAGCTGCAGCCTGTGGCCGCCGAAACGCTGGTCGAGCACGCCGGTGACGTCGTGCAGCACGCTGCCCACGCGCAGCGGCCGCGACGGGTCCAGGCTTTCGCCGGGCAGGAACCACAGGCGGTCGGGGTCGCGGGCACTGCGGCCGTCGTCCAGGCGCAGCATCAGGCGGGCGTTTTCGGCGGCGATCGCCTGCGCGGCGGTGCCGGGCGGGGCCAGTTCGGTGGGCGTGAACAGGCGGCCGTCGAAACTCACGCGCAGTTCGCCGTAGCGGGCCAGGTCCTGGTTGCCGGTGACCGTAAGCGGCCCCGCCAGGGTCAGCAGCATGCCTTCGTAGCGCTCCCAGTCGCCGGCGCTGGCGGGCGCGGCCGACAGCACAAGCGGCGTTACCGGGGCCTTGCCCAGCGCTTCGATTTCTGTGGCTTCGACGGCGGTGAGGGTGGCGCCGTCGTCGCCGGTTTCGACCACCGTGCCGGTGATGCGCACGTGGTCGCCGGCCTTGAGCCGGGGCCTGGCGTCGCGGCTGCGCGGCACGAACAGGCCTTCGGACGTGGCCGGGTCGTCGTCGGCCACCAGCGACTGCACGAACACGCCGCCCAGGCCGCCAAAAGGTGCCACGACAACGGCTTCGACCACCACCTGCCGGCCCTCGAGCGGGCTGCGTTCGCCGCTGCCCTGGATGCGCGCCACCGTGACCGGGCCACCTTCGCCGGCGAGCACCGTGTCGAGCGGCGCGGGGCCGGGCGGCGTGCAGGCGGCCAGCAGCAGCGGGGCGAACAGGAACAAGCGACGGGACATGCGTGGACTCCGGAAACAAAGACGCCGCCCGGAGGCGGCGTCGTCGCGAAAGGGCGTGGCAGGCAAGCTTACTGCAGGTTGTCGACCATCCACTGCACCGTGGCGATGACCTGCTCGTCGCTGAGGTTGGGGTTGCCGCCCTTGGCCGGCATGATGCCCGCCGAGCCCTGGTAGCCCTCGATGGCGTGCTTGTTCAGCGTGTCCATGCCCTGGGCGATGCGCGCGGTCCATTCACTGCCGACCAGCTTCGGCGCGCCGCCGGCGCCCGAGGTGTGGCAGGCGCCGCAGAGGTTGTCGTAGATCACCTTGCCGTCGAGCGTGCCGTCGTAGGCCACCTGGCCGGCGGAAGCCGCGGCTGCGGCCGCCGCTGCGGCGGCCTGGGCCGCTGCGCCGGTGGAGCCGGCATACACGCCGCCCGCGGGCTGCAGGCGCTGGGCCATGGCCGCTTCGGCGACGGGGTTGGGTTCGGGTTCCTGCTGGGTGTTGATGTACAGGCCCAGGAGGATAAGCACACCGGTGACGGCCACCAGGAAGACGATGACCATCGAGAAGTGCTTGAGGAAAACCAGATCGTGGTTGCGCACGGGGTGTCCTGACAGGGGGCCGGAGCCCTGTGGATAAGAAGGCCGCGATTATATCGGCCCTGTCCCGCGCAAGGAAGGCGGATGCGTGTATACGGGAGCTGCGCCAGGCTCGGTTAGCATGGCGGGGAGCCGGGACGCCGGCAAACAGGGGGATTCACCAGGCATGGCAGGACGCGCGCTGGCGCTGCTGCAGGACGCCGGGCCGGGCCGCAATGGCCGCTGGGCCCTGCTGGCGATCGTGGTTCTGGCCACCTGGCTGGTGCTCGAGCAGCTCTCGGCCCAGCTTTGGTTCCTGCCGGCCGGCCTGCGCCTGGCCATGCTCTGGCTTACCCCGACCCGCCGCTGGGGCTGGCTGGGCGCCGCCGAGGTGCTGGCCCAGGCCACCAAGTCGGTGGTGCTGGGCTATCCGCTGTTCACTTTCACCTTCCTGGCCGTGTGCGTGGCGCCCTGGCTGATCTACGCCGCGGTGGTCTACCTGCTGCGCGGCTCCCAGCCGGCGCCCCAGCCCGATTCACCCACGCGCATGCTGCTGCTGTTACTGGCCGGTCTGCTGGGTGCGGCCGGCGTCTCGCCGCTGCTGTGGATGTTCCTGGTCACCTACCCGATGACCACGGCCGACTCGCTGGCCAGCATGTTCGCCTTCATGTACGGCGACCTGATCGGCCAGATCGTGCTGGCGCCGCTGCTTGTCGCGCTCGTGCACGGTGGCCTGCGCCGGCCGGGCCGCAGTGGCCTGGTGCGCGACCTGGGCCTGGTGCTCATCGGCGCCCTGGGCGTGTTCCTGGTGCTTCAGGCCTACGCCGACCTGGCCATGTACGTGCTGCTGCTGGCGTTCGCGCCGCTGTTCTTCCTGGCCTTCAGGCACGGCTGGGAAGGCGGTGCGCTGGCCACGGCCCTGCTCGGCGCGGTCATCCAGGGGTTGGTGCAGCTGGGCTTCCTGACGGTCAACGTGACCATGCTGCAGCTGGTGCTGGCCGTGGTCGGTGGCGGCGCGCTGGTGCTGGGCGCGGCCAGCACCGCGCTGCGGCGAAGCCACGAGATCCTGGCCCAGCGCCACCAGGAACTGGCCTCGAAAACGACCGAGCTTGAGCTGCTGGCCGCCGAACTGGGCCAGGTCGGCCAGCGCCTTGCCCGGCTGGAAGAACAAGGCCAGCGCGAACTGGCCAGCGAACTCGAATACGAACTGGGCCACGCCATCCACGCGCTGGGCACGCGCATCAGCCTGGCCTTCCGGGACGTGCGCGACGAGCAAGGCACCCGCCTGCTGGAATCGCTGCGCGAGCAGGTGCGCGAAATCCAGGACAGCCTGCGCCGCGCGCTGCGCCAGCTGCGGCCGCCCCAGCTCGACACCCACGGCCTGAAGCAGGCGCTGGAACGCGGCCCGCTGCACGAAATGCTCGACGACAGCGGCGTGGTTTTCGAGCCGGTGTTCGAAGGCCCGGTGGACGCCCTGGGCGAAGACGCCCGCACCACGGTCTACCGCATCTGCCAGGCCGCCGTGCGCGAAGCCGTGCGCCTTGAAATGGTGCGCCGCTTCGCCATGCGGCTTGAAGTGGTGCCCGAAGAAAGCGGCGGCCACGTGGTCGGCCTGGTGATGGACCTGGAGTTTTCGACCTACACCCAGCACCTGCCCACCCTGCAGGTGGTGCCGGCCATCAAGGACCGCGTGCTGGCCGTGCAGGGCAGCTACCTGCTGGAACCGCTGGTGCACGGGCACCGCCACTCAGTGCGCTTCATCGCCCCCTGAGCCGATCTTGCGCAGCGTCGCCTGCGCATAGTCGGGAAGGATGCGCTGGCCGTCCCAGGTGTAGACCAGGTGCTGCGCCTGCACGCAGGGCGCGACAAGGTCGGGCTGGAACACACCCACGCACTCGCCGCCGGCGTGGCGCACGCTGGGGTAGAGCACGCCGTCGGAGCCGTCCGCGCGCAGCCGCCGCGCCAGTGCCTGCGGCGGGCCGTAGTCGTCGGGGTCGAGCATCTGTGTCCAGCCGCGGCGCAGGTCGTGCAGCCGGCCGCGGATGCCGGTGCGGTAGCAGCGCATCTCGATGCGCATGGCCGGCTCGGCGGTGGCGGCCATGAAGCGGGCGCGGTGGTGCATGGTTTCGGCGATCGCCGTTTCCAGGGCGCGCGCCGCGTAGAACACGCCATAGCTGCCGTCGCTGAAACGACTGCCGGCGGGATTGAGGTGGGTGAAGGCCGCCATGACCGGCTGGGTGCCCGGGCCGCTGACCCGGCGTTCGCGCGGCACCAGCTGCAGCTCCCCCAGTTCTTCGCGAAGCCGCGGGTTGGTCAGCGACTCCAGCGCGTACAGGGCCTCGAGGTCTTCGGGCCGCGCGATGCGGTCGAACACGCCCTGCGGCGGGAAGCGGCTGGGCACCAGCCGCCAGGCCTCGGCCCAGCTGACCCGGGTGGTGCGCGGCGCGTTCACTGCCAGCCGCGCTGCGCGTCGAGGTAACTGCGCACCACGAACAGGTCGGCGACGTTGCCCGAGAGCATGCGATCAAGCGCCGAACCGCCGCCGAAGGGCAGCGCGGCATTGGGTTTGCGCAGCCAGGCATCGGCGCGGGTGGGGTCGGGGAACAGCACCTGCAGCGCCTTGTAGATGCCCAGCACGTAGCTGATGCGTTCAAGCACGTCGCGGCCCGGGCTGCCGTCCTGCTGCTTCTTCCACTTGTACCAGGTCGATTCCGGAGGATCGCCGAGCAGGCGCCGGGCTTCGGCGTTCTTCAGGCCCCAGGCCCGGGCGATGGCGAAATAGGCGCGCAGTGCGGGCCCGCCCAGCTCGGGAAGGGCCTGCACAGGGGCTTGTTGGGCGCGGCGGGTGGCCATGGGACTCTCCTTGTGGAGTACGAATCAAGAATACTCCCTAAATGAAGCAATTTCTCGATTCGAAATCCTGCCCGGATACGGGGGTGGCGGCCCGTTCAGGTTAGTCAAACCACTGATTGACATGGATAAAGCGACGAATCCCGGCCGGTGTTAACGCGAAACAAACATTTGCTTCAGTTTCGATTTCGACGCTGGCCTCCAACCTCTGCCCCACGCTCCACGGACGTGCTGGCGGATCCCCCGATCCCACCGTGAGCGAGGCCCACCGGGCCGCATACAAAAATACGTTCGCAAGGAGAAACACCCATGAATACCATCAAGTCTTCCCTGATCGCCTCCGCCATTGCCCTGTCCTTTGGCGTGACTGCCGCGAATGCCGAGCACCACACCGGCGAGGACCATGCCGACATGGTCAAGGCCCAGAACGACGCCAAGCCCGCGCGCACCGCCGCCCAGGCCACCACCGACGCCGCGATCACCGCCTCGGTGAAGACCCGCCTGCTGGCCGACGAGCGCACCAAGGGCTTCGACATCAACGTCGACACCTACAACGGCGTGGTCAGCCTGACCGGTGGCGCCGACTCGATGGCCGACAAGATGGCCGCCACGGAAGTGGCCAATCAGGCCGACAACGTCCTGCGCGTCGAGAACAAGCTGACGATCGCCGGCGAAGACACCGAAGCCCGTCAGGACGCCAACACCGCCACCGCCTCGGGCGAGGTGCGTGAGGCCATGGACGAAGCCGGCGACGGCATCGACGACGCCTGGATCACCTCCAAGGTGAAGACCCAGCTGCTGGCCGACGACCAGGTGCATGGCACCGAGATCAACGTCGAGACCAAGGGCAACGTGGTCACCCTGATCGGCACCGCGCCGACCCTGGCCGCCCGCACCAAGGCGATCGAAATCGCCCAGGCCACCAAGGGCGTGCGCAGCGTCGTCGCCACCGGCCTGGTGGTGGGTCCGGACGAAGCCGTCGACGAATAAGAACGCCCATCCATGTCAGAGTGGACGGCAGCGGCCGGGCAGGACGCCCGGCCGTTTCCGTTTTCGGCCGGCCCGCCGTGGCCCGCCGATGTGACCCTGGAGACCGCCATGAAAAACAAGCAGGAAAATCGCAGCGTTTTCGCCGTCGAAAACCTCGCCCAGCTGGAAGACGCGCTAAGCGCCGCGCGTGATGCCGGCATCGCCGACGAGGACATCGCCCTGGTCGCGCGCCACGACATCGAACTCGAACTCGACCCCGAGGCCAGCGAGCCCGACGAACATGGCCGCGTGCGTGGCCTGCTGGCCGGCCTGAGCGCGGTCACCGTGCCCACCCTGGGCGTCAGCCTGGCGGGCGCCGGCATGCTGAACCTGCTGGGCAGCAACCTCGCCGGCTGGACCGGCCATGCCGCCGGCGACCACGCCAACGACGACGTGCGCGAGCGCTACAAGGCGCTGGTGGAAGCGGGCGCCCTGCTGGTGGTGCTGCAGGCCGATTCCGCCGAACGCCATGCCGCCGCGCATGCCGCCATGGTCGCCGCCGGCGCCCGACCGCTGGACGACGGCCAGGACTGAAGCCTTCCATTCCGCATGCGACACTGCCCCCGGGACAAACCGGGGGACACCGCATGCGCGCCGCCTTCATAGCCAGCCTGCTGCTGGCCCTGCCCGCCGCCGCCGCGCCGCCGGCCACCCTGCGCGTGGACATCCAGCACGGCGGCGACGCCGGCACCGAACACTTCGCGCTTGAACGCCTGGTCGTGGAGCCGCTGCCCTGGCCCGGCAACCCGGCGCGCCCGCTGGACGACAGCAACCGCGGCATGAACCAGGTGCGCGTGCTCGACGCCGACACCGGCCAGCTACTGTACTCACGCGGCTACAGCACGATCTTCGGCGAGTGGCAGTCCACCGGCGAAGCTGCCGGAATGCAGCGCAGCTTCCAGGAATCGCTGCGCATCCCGATGCCGGAAAAGCCGGTCACCGTGCAGGTGCTCAAGCGCGATGCCGGCAACAACTTCGTGCCGGCCTGGCAGGTACGCGTTGATCCCGACTCGCTGGACGTCGAGCGTGCGCCGGCGAAGGCACCCGCCAAACCCATCGCCATCCGCGACAACGGCGATCCGGCCAGCAAGGTGGACCTGCTGATCCTGGGCGACGGCTATGCCGCCAACGAGCTGGAAAAGTTCGAAGCGGATGCGCGTCGCCTGGCCGACCACCTGTTCACCGTCTCGCCGTTCAAGGAACGCGAAGCCGACTTCAATGTCTGGGCGCTGACGGTGCCGCTGCCGGAAAGCGGCGTCTCGCGCCCGTCCACCGGCGTGCACAAGGCCAGCGCCACCGGCCTGCGCTACGACATCTTCGGCTCCGAACGCTACGCGCTGAGCGTGGACAACCGCGCCTGGCGCGACCTGGCCCAGCACGCGCCCTACGACGTGGTCGAGATCATCTTCAACAGCGAAACCTACGGCGGCGGCGGCATCTTCGGGCAGTTCAGCACCGCCGCGGCGGGCAATGACTGGGCCGACTACCTGTTCGTGCACGAGTTCGGCCACCATTTCGCCGGCCTCGCCGACGAGTACTACACCTCGTCGGTGGCCTACCAGAACGGCGGTGATCGCCCCGAACCCTGGGAGCCCAACGCCACCGCCGACCCGAAGGCGGCCAAGTGGAAGCACCTCGTCAGCCCGGCCACGCCGCTGCCCACGCCCTGGCCGAAGTCGCAGTTCGAAGCCTTCCAGCGCGAAAACCAGGCCCGCCGTGCCCGGCTGCGCGCCGACCAGCGCCCGGAATCGGAAATGAGCCAGCTCTTCCACGACGAACAGGCTTTCGTCACCGACCTGTTCGCCGGCCACCCCCACGCCAGCGCCGTCGGCGCCTTCGAAGGCGCCAACTACCAGGCCACCGGTTATTACCGGCCCCAGCTCAACTGCCTGATGTTCACCCGCACCGACCACTTCTGCGACGTGTGCGCCGACGCGGTTGAAGACATCATCGACCTGTACTCCCGTCCCGCCCCCAAGCCCCTGTAGGAGCGGCTTGAGCCGCGAAGCTTTTCCTTCCGTGGGAGGGACTTCAGTCCCGAAAAGGAGCCATCAATGCCAACCCGAAACAACAACTCCCCCTCCCCCGCCGAGGAATCAAAACACCTCGCCGTCCTGATCGACGCCGACAACGCCCAGCCTTCGGTCATCGAAGGCCTGCTGGCCGAGGTGGCGAAGTTCGGCGTCGCCAGCGTCAAGCGCATCTACGGCGACTTCACTTCGCAGCGGCTGCAGGGCTGGAAGCAGGCGCTGCTGAAACACTCGATCCACCCGGTGCAGCAGTTCGCCTACACCAGCGGCAAGAACGCCACCGACAGTTCGCTGATCATCGACGCGATGGACTTGATGTACACGGGTCGCTTTGACGGCTTCTGCCTAGTCTCGAGCGACAGTGACTTCACCCGACTGGCCCAGCGCCTGCGCGAGGCCGGACTCACCGTCTATGGTTTTGGCGAACGCAAGACACCCGACCCATTCGTGCAGGCCTGCGACAAGTTCACCTACACCGAAGTGCTGCGCCAGGATGCCGGCGAGGCGGAAAAACCCGAGCCTGCGAAAACCAATGGCCGCGTCGCCAAGAAGGCGGCCAAGACCGCCAGCACCGAGAAGCCCAAGCAGCCGCAGCAGGCGCCGCGCAAGCTGCTCAACCAGGCCATCGAAGAAGCCAGCGACGAAGAAGGCTGGGCCCAGCTGGGCGCGGTGGGCAGTTACCTCAACAAGCTGCGCTCGGACTTCGACCCGCGCCTGTTCGGCCACCGCAAGCTCAGCGACCTGTTCAAGGCCTATCCGAAGTGGTTCGAGTTCAAGGAGCTCGCCAGCCCGGCAGGGGGCAAGGACCTGTACGTCCGCGCGAAGGGCTGACGGGAATTATTCTCGGGACTCGCCTGAAACCCACGAGCTGGAATATCCTGGATCGGTGATGATCCGGGGGTCCGGTGCTACTCATAGAGAACGCCACGCTAGGATTTGAAGTCGGCGGGCTCTATTCCCGACGAGATCAAATCCATGCCCGTTTCAACGGTCAGAGGCAGGGCGGGATATCAACGCCGAGTGGTCACCCCTATATCTTTGCTTTCACCGGCGAAGTAGGGCGAGACCACGGCTATCACGACTTTTGGGACACGGACGGATTCTTCCACTATTTCGGGGAAGGGCAGTCTGGGGACATGACGTATACCGGCGGAAACCGCGCGATTCTTCGGCACGACGTCGAAGGAAAGCGACTTTTCGTGTTCCAAATGTTGGGTCATGGACGGCCATACCGATTTCTCGGTGAGTTTCGATTGGAGCGGACCTACGAGAAGGAAGGGGTCGCTAGCCGGTCAGGGGCAACTCGGAAGGCCATTGTCTTCGTGCTAAAGCCCATTCTTGGTCCTGAAGGGGGTGAAGAACTTGGTTCACCAGTATCGGCCGCCCAGGGTGACTATCTCCTCGGGCCTGCATCAAGGCAGAAGACGGTTGAGATAAGAGTTCGGCAATGGCTTTTCCGCCGCCGAGTCGCAGACATGGAAAAGGGCTGCCGGCTAACGGGGGTTAGCGATCTAAGGTTTTTGCGCGCCAGTCACATAAAGCCTTGGTCGGAGTGCGACAGTGACGGCGAGAAGCTGGATGGGAATAACGGGCTCTTGCTATCCCCCCACGCGGACCTATTGTTCGACCGGGGTTGGATAACCTTTGAAGACTCGGGTCGCTTAATAAAGTCTGATGAACTGCCGGCAGAAGTGGACCGCCGAATCGGCTTGGATCTCAGGCCTGGAAGGCGGTGCGGAAGATTTCGCGGCGAACAGTTGAGCTACTTAGATTTCCATCGCAAGGAAATCTTTGGAAAGAAGTACGCAAAGATGTCCGACCCGATCGAGGAAATCCAATCAGCGTCAGAGTGATTAACCCTTGGGGGCCTCGCCCGGGCGCCATAGATCGACGGCGAAGTCGGATTCGTAGGGCGGCACGTTGCACTCGATCACGTCCTCGGGCGCGATCTTCAGGGTGAGGCCGACGATGTCGGCGCGCACCGGCATGCGGTGGCGCTGGCGGTCGACGAGTACGGCGGCGTGCACGTGGGCGGGCTTTTGCGTCGCCAGCCATTCGAACACGCGCATCAGCGAATAACCCTGGTACAGAACATCGTCGACGACGATGACGCGGCGGTTCATCAGGTCGGCGCCGCGCGGCGCCTCGAGCGCGGTGTCGGGGTGCAGAAGTTCAAGATTGTCTGCGTAGCGCTTGACCTTCAGGTCGATGCGCTCGATCTCGGCCCAGGGCGCGTGCACGCGGATGCGCGTCAGCAGGCGGTCGGCCAGCGGCGCGCCGCGGCGCAGCACGCCCAGCAGCACCGTCGGCGTGGCATCGAGCAGGGCGGCGGCCTGGCGGGCCATGTCGTCCACCACGATTTCCAGGTCCACTTCGGAATAAAGGCGGAAGCGGTCGGCGGGCATGCGGATCTCCGGCGTCTTGGGCCGGCCTAGCCTAGCCCTTTTGCGTGTCGTTTCCATCCGTGAAGCCGCGCCGCACCCAGGCCGGGTCCAGGCCCATGCGGCGGCAGGCGTGCTGGGCGGGGCCGTCGTTGAGGCCGGCGCGGAACAGCGGCGCCGCGGCGGACAGCAGGCGGGCGGCGACTTCGGCGCGCGACCGGTCGCCCCGGCTGTGCCCCAGCCGCGATCGCGCCCAGTCCGGCAGCAGCGCCATGCCCGCGCCCAGGAATACCTTGCGCGAGACCGCGGCCATCGGCACCGGCAGGCGCATCGTGTCCAGTACCCGCAGCACTTCGCGCGACCGGTCGGTGAAGGCCAGCTGGGTCTGCACCGCTTCGAAGTAGCCCGTCACCTCCGTTTCGCTGCGCGGCACATCGGTGGCGCCCAGGGCTTCGGCGATGCGCCGGGTTTCGTCGTAGTAGCGGTCGGCATCGGCGCCGGGGACCGGGCCGGCGAAACGCCGGTAACCCTGCAGGAAGCCGTAGGCCTCGGTGACGTGTACCCAGGTCAGCAGGGCCGGGTCGTTGGCGGAATAAGGTTCGCCGGTTTGCGTCACGCCCTGCACCCGGTCGTGGATGCGGCGCACGCGGGCGATCTGCGCCTGGGCCTGGGCGCGCGGCGCATAGCTGGTGCCTGCGACGAAGTGCGTGGTGCGGCGCAGGCGCCCCACCAGGTCGGTCCGGAAGTTGCTGTGGTCCCACACCCCGGCCAGCGCCGCCGGGTGCAGGGTCTGCAGCACCAGCGCGCACAGCCCGCCCGACAGCATGCCGGCGAAGTCGGCGTGCACCTGCCAGGTGGCGCTGGCCGGGTCGAACAGGCCGGGGTCGCCAGTGGGATTGTCGTAGTCAAGCCCGCTTTCCCCCCGCGGGAAAGCGCGAAGCACCCAGGTGCGCAGGGGTTGGGTCAGGGGCGAAGGCATATCGCCAGTCTAGGCACCGGCCGTGAAGGGCGGGTGCGGGGCGGCGCGAGCCGTTGGTCGGAAAAGGGCATGCGGCGCGTAGCGCGGGGCTGGCCGCAAAGATAGTGTCACGACCACAGGGGAACATCTGACGGCACTTCGGGGAGAGTTCTTACATGAACAAGCGAAAGTACGGGCTGGTGCCCGCGCTGTTGTTGTGTCCTGCGTTTGCGAACGCCGGGGTCTGGATCAACGAAATCCACTACGACAACGACGGTACGGATGTCGGTGAGTTCATCGAAGTCGCCGGCGACGCGGGGACGTCGCTGTCCGGCTGGTCGCTGCACTTCTACAACGGCTCCGACCGTCGTGTTTACGCGACGCGTTCACTCACGGGCACGCTCGGCAGCCAGTGTGGTGCCTTCGGCTTCGTGTCGGTCGCCGCGGCGGGCCTGCAGAACGGCGCGCCCGACGGTGTCGCCCTGGTCAATGCCTCCGGCACCGCCGTGCAGTTCCTGAGCTACGAGGGCAAGTTCAAGGCCGCCAGCGGCCCGGCGCGCAACATGACCTCGGTGAACATTGGCGTGTCCGAGACCACCTCGACGCCGGTCGGCCAGTCGCTGCAGCTCAAGGGCAGCGGCACCGCCTACGCGGACTTCAGCTGGCACGCGCCGTCCACCGCCAGCCCCGGCACCTGCAACACGGGCCAGGCATTTCCGGTTCCGGACGCGGCGCCCACGGTCACCGGCACCTCGCCGGCGAACGGCAGTTCGGCCGTGCCGCTGGACGCCGACATCAGCGTCACTTTCTCCGAGCCCGTCAGCCTGCAGGCCGGCGCCATCGTGCTGGGCTGCGACACCAGCGGCAACGTGCCGGTGACGATAAGCGGCGGCCCGAGCACCTTCACCGCCAACCCGCAGGCCAACCTGGCCGGGCTGGAGGACTGCCTGGTGGATGTGCTGGCCAGCAGGGTCAGCGACCTCGACGGCGTCGCCACGCCGATGGCGGCGGACTTCGGCTTCATGTTCACCACCGCCTCGGTGCCCGGCAACGACTACTACTCGGGCGTGAACACCAGCAGCGCCAGCGCCCTGCGCGCCAGCCTGCACGCGATCATCGATGACCACCAGCGCTTCCCGTACAGCTCGTCGGCCACCGACACCTGGGACGTGCTGGAGTTCGCCGACGAAGATCCGCTCAACCCGGGCCGCATCCTCGACGTGTACCGCAACGCCAGCTACCAGAAGTACGGCGCCGGCAACACCGAGTACAACCGCGAACACACCTGGCCCAAGAGCTACGGTTTCACCGCCGATTCGAGCAGCAACTACCCGTACACCGACACGCACATGCTGTTCCTGTCGGATTCGGGCTACAACAGCTCGCGCGGCAACAAGCCCTACGCCAACTGCCTGTCGGGCTGCACGGAACGCACCACCGTCGCCCACAACGGCGAAGGCGGCGGCAGCGGCGTGTTCCCGGGCAACTCCAACTGGTACGACACCACGTACTGGCAGACCTGGGGCGACCGCAAGGGCGACGTCGCGCGCGCGCTTCTGTACATGGACGTGCGCTACGAAGGCGGCACGCACGGCGTCACCGGCGCCGCCGAGCCCGACCTGATCCTCACCGACGACCCGGGCCTGATCCAGTCCTCCAGCAGCAATCTCAGCGTCGCCTACATGGGCCGCCTGGCCGATCTGTTGCAGTGGCACGCCGAGGACCCGGTGGACGCCAAGGAACAGCTGCGCAACGAGGCGGTGTATTCCTACCAGGGCAACCGCAATCCGTTCATCGACCATCCGGAATGGGCGGCGTGCATTTTCCAGAACCAGTGCAACTGATCGCGCACCACCTCGATTGAACAAGGACGGGCCCGCTTCGGCGGGCCCGTTCGTTTCATGGCCCGATGTCAGGCCAGCAGGGTGAAGGCGGCTTCGGCGACGCCGCCGCCGTTGACCTGCAGCTGCACCCGGTGCTTGCCGGGGTAATACCGGCGGGTGGTGATCGGGCGCAGCGAGTGTTTCTTTTCCAGCCGCCGGGTTTCGCCGCCTGCAAGTTCGAGGGTCCAGCCCTTGAACACCTTGGCCGAAGTGTCGCCATTGGCCTTGACGTGATGCACGACGTAATCCACGGCCAGGGTCTGTTTGCTGCGCGCGCCGGACGTCAGGGTCGCCACCAGCTGCAGTGAGTCGCCCACCGACACACGTTTGTCCGACAGCGCCAGCGTGGCCTCGCCGCGGAACTTGCTGCCCAGGCCCCAGGCCTTCAACACGCGCCGGTCGCCGCGCTTGACCAGCGTGCGGCTGGCGTGGCGAAGCAGGACCGTGCGCTCGGCGGGGGCGTCGGGCAGGTGCTGTTCCAGCCAGTCCGCGACGAGTCCCGGATGGTCCTTGGCGATGTCGTTGAGATGGTTGGCGACGCTGCGGCGCACGTAGGGGCTGGGGTCGTCCTGCAGCGCGCGCAGCAAGGGCAGCGTCGGCGACGGGTCGGCGATCAGCGACTTCAGATGCAGGCCCCAGGGCAGCCGCGGGCGGCTGCCTTCGCTGGTCCAGCGGCGCACGTGCGGGCTGGGGTCGCTGCTCCAGTGCTGGAGCCGGGCCATGGTCAGCGCGAAATGGTTCAGCAGGAAGGGCCGCACCGCGAATTCGCCGGTGAAGCGCTGGGTCAGCGCGTGCAGGGCCAGCAGCCCGCGTTCGGGCTCGGCCTGGCCGCGACGGGCGATGAACTCGCCAAGGGGCCAGCCGATCCAGCCAGCCAGGCCGGCGTCGGTGCTGCGGAACGCCAGTTCGTCGGTAGTGGCCGGCGGCGCCAGCGCCGCTTCGATGAGGCCCGCGGCGCGGTCGAAGTCGTCGGGCAGCGTGGCTTCCAGCGCATCGGCGATTTGCATCGCGCGGGCTTTCATTTCCAGCGCATCCAGGCCGGCAAGTGCCTGGCGCTCGAAACCGCGCCGGTCGAAGTCGCGCCAATGCCGCTGCAGGTGGTCGCCGCAGGCGCGTACCAGGTCGGCGTTGATCAGGTTCTTGAACGGCTCGGGCATGGGGCGAGTGTAGGCATGTCACCGGCCAGGCGCGCCAGCAACTGCATCAGGCTGCGCACGTCGGTGTGGTTGTGGGCCAGGACGCGGCGCAGGTCGGTGGCGGGGCCGCCGCCCAGGTAATCGCGCCAGGCTCGGGGGGCTTCGCTGCCGGGCAGGTCGTCTTCGCGCAGCACCTTCAGCAGCTGTCGTTCGACGGTGGCCAGGCGGCAGTTTTCCCACAGGCCGCGGTAGCGGCGGCGCACCGGGTGCAGCAGGTCCAGGTGGGCCAGGGGCGCGATCGGGCACGGCATCCGCGCCAGGCGATAGCGCGTTTTCAGCAGCGGCGCGTCGTAGCTGCGGCCGTTGTAGCTCACCAGCACCGTGCCGGGCTGCAGCCAGCGGGCGAAGGTTTCGAGCATGGCGCGCTCGGCCGCCATCGTGGTGGTCATCAGCTGGCGGATGCGCAGCTGGCCGTCCACGCGGTCGGCGCAGCCGATCATGAAGGCACGCGTGCCGGTGCCGCCGGCCAGGCCGGTGGTTTCGGTGTCGAAGCACAGCAGCTGGTCCGGCGCCACGGTGTCGAAATCCTTCGCGAAGGAAACATCGACAACCGGCGGCAGCGGCGGTGCTTCGTGGCGGGATTCGAAGTAGCGCAGGCCGGGGGCGATTTCCTCGCCGGGCAGGTGGCGGTCGGGTGGGCGCAGGGGCGTGACGGGCCGGCTGCCTGCGCGCGCCCGCAGGCCGAGCAGGCGGCGGATGTTTTCGGGGACTTCGGGGCGAGCACGGGGGAGGGGGCCGGGGAGTGGCGTTGCCCTTCCCGCTTCCTGCTGTAGCAGCCGCAGCTTTTGCGCCAGCAACGCGCTCACGCTACCGTCCCCAGCAATTCCAGCACCCGCGACGCCAGCGCGCGCGGCGTATTGCCGGTCTTGCCTTCGTCGGCGGCCAGCACCGGGCCGACGCAGGCCGGACAGCCGGCGGCGCAGTCGCAGGCGGCGACCAGTTCGCGGGCGCGCTGCACCAGTTCGGCCTGGCGGCGCCACAGCGGTTCGCTCAGGCCGATGCCGCCGGGGTAGTTGTCGTAGAGGTAAACGGTGGGCGTGAAACGTTCGGCGGCGTCGGGGCTGCCCGGCTGGCCATCGGCGCCGCGCAGCTGGCCGCGGCCTCGGCCGTCGGTGTGCGCGAACCAGGCGCCGTCGCCGCTGCCCACCGCCTGGCGCAGGTCGCGGCCTTCGGCCATCACCGCCACGGTGGCGACCACGTGAAGGGCATAGGCAGCGCCAAGGAAACCATCGAGCGCGTCCTGTCGGGACGTGAACGCATGTTCCAGCGCGTCCTGCGGCAGCTGCCACCACAGCGCGGTGGTGTGCATTTCCTGGTCGGGCAGGTTCACCGGCCCGTAGCCGATGTTCTCGTGCGTGTAGTAGCGGATCTTCTTGTAGCCGGGCACGCGGCGCACCACGTGCACTTCGCCGTGCTGGGCGCTGCCGTCGCCGGCGCGAACGCCGTCGAAGCGCTCGAGCACCTTGAGCTTGGTGTAGTCGATGGCGTCGGTGTAGTAATCGACGTGGGTGCGGGTGACGTAGGCCTTGCGGCCCTCCCAGTCCAGGCGCTCGACCTGGAAGGGCACCGACTGGATCATGTGGATGGCGCCTTCGTACAGCGTGAGCGCCGCGGCGGAATAGTCCACCTCGGCGATGATCTTCTGGCGGCCATCGGTGCGGTCAACCACCACGAAGTTGCCGTCGGCCACCGAGCGCAGCGACACCGCGTTGGCCGGGTAGCTGTCAGCTATCCAGTCCCAGCGTTCGCCTTCCGAATGCAGCACGCCGGTTTCGGCCAGCACGCCGAGCCAGGGCGAG
>NZ_CAXBJS010000037.1:0-20392 GCF_963976025.1 uncultured Arenimonas sp. | reverse complement strand
GACGGGCAAGGGGGCTACAATTTCACCATTGTTGCCCATTCAAGGAATCGCGCCCCGATGTTTGCCAAGGACATGCAGATCGCTGGTTATGACGACGAACTGGCCCGGGCCATCGCCCAGGAGGCCCGGCGCCAGGAAGACCACGTCGAGCTGATCGCCTCGGAAAACTACGCCAGCCCGCGCGTGCTCGAAGCCCAAGGCAGCGTGCTGACCAACAAGTACGCCGAAGGCTACCCGGGCAAGCGCTATTACGGCGGCTGCGAATACGTCGACATCGCCGAGAAGCTCGCGATCGAACGCGTCAAGCAGCTCTTCGGCGCCCACTACGCCAACGTGCAGCCGCATTCGGGTTCGCAGGCCAATGCCGCGGTGTACCTGGCGCTGCTGCAGCCGGGCGACACCATCCTGGGCATGTCCCTGGCGCACGGCGGCCACCTGACCCACGGCGCCAAGGTCAACTTCAGCGGCAAGCTGTTCAACGCGGTGCAGTACGGCGTCGACGAACAGGGCCTGATCGACTACGACGAAGTGCAGCGCCTGGCCACCGAACACCAGCCCAAGATGGTGGTGGCCGGTTTCAGCGCCTATTCGCAGGTGGTGGACTGGTCGCGCATGGCGGAAATCGCCAGGTCGGTCGGCGCCTACCTGTTCGTGGACATGGCGCACGTGGCCGGCCTGGTGGCGGCGGGCGTGTACCCGAACCCGCTGCCGTTCGCCGATGTGGTCACTTCGACCACGCACAAGACCCTGCGCGGCCCGCGCGGCGGCATCATCCTGGCGAAGGCCAACGAGGCGCTGGAAAAGAAGTTCCAGTCGCTGGTGTTCCCGGGTACCCAGGGTGGCCCGCTGATGCACGTCATCGCCGCCAAGGCGGTGGCCTTCAAGGAAGCGCTGGAGCCGGAATTCACCGAGTACCAGAAGCAGGTCGTGAAAAACGCCCAGGCCATGGCCAAGGCGATGATGGCGCGCGGTTACAAGATCGTTTCCGGCGGCACCGAGAACCACCTGATGCTGATCGACCTGATCGGCCGCGACGTCACCGGCAAGGACGCCGAAGCCGCGCTGGGCGCCGCCCACATCACGGTCAACAAGAACGCCGTGCCCGGCGACCCGCGTTCGCCGTTTGTCACCTCGGGCCTGCGCATCGGCACGCCGGCGGTGACCACCCGCGGCTACAAGGAACCGGAGTGCGTGGCGCTGGCGAACTGGATGTGCGACGTGCTCGACGCACCGGCGGACGAAAACGTCATTGCCGGCGTGCGCGAAAACGTCACCAGGCAGTGCCGCGCCTTCCCGGTTTACGGCTGACCGCACCCGGATGTTTTGCCCCTTCTGCCAGCACACCGACACCCGCGTGATTGATTCACGCGTGTCCGACGATGGCAGCACCATCCGCCGTCGCCGCGAGTGCGAGGCCTGCGGGGAGCGTTTCAATACCTTCGAAACCGCCGAGCTCAAGCTGCCGGCCATCGTCAAGAGCGACGGCCGCCGCGAAGCCTTCGACGAGCGCAAGCTGCGCATCAGCTTCGACCGCGCGCTGCAGAAGCGCCCGGTGTCGGCAGAGGACATCGACGTTGCCGTGCGCGGCGTCATCCACGCGCTTCGCCTCACCGGCGAACGTGAACTGCCTTCGCTGCGCGTCGGCGAGTTCGTCATGGCCGAGCTCAAGAAGCTCGACCAGGTGGCCTACGTGCGCTTCGCGTCCGTGTACCGAAAGTTCGAGGACGTGCAGGCCTTCCGCGAGGAAATCGAGCGGCTCGAACGCGACCTGCCGGGCCTGGAAGGCCTGCAGTTGCCCCTTCTCGACGCCACCCCCGACAAAGTAAAAAAATGAATCGGGTCGAGATCCGACCCCTGGCGGATTGCCCGGGGCAGGCGGCACGACTGGCGGCGTGGCACTACCAGCACTGGGGCCACTTCTACGACCTGGCCGACTGGAACCTGGCTTCGGCCACCGCCGAACTGGAAGACCACGCCACCCGGCGCGGCCGGCCGACCACGCTGGTGGCGATGCAGGGCGAACAGGCCGTTGGCTCGGTGAGCCTGGTGGACGAAGACGCGCCGGAGTTCCGCGGCGTCGGCGATGCCTGGCTGGCCAGCCTGTTCGTGCTGGAACAGGCGCGCGGTCACGGCATCGGCGCCGCGCTGGTGCGCGCCTGCGTGGCGCTCGCGGCGCGCGAGAAGGTGCCGCGGCTGTGGCTGTTCACGCCCGAACACGCGGATTTTTACGCGCGCCTGGGCTGGCGCGACCAGGGCGCTGCCACGCTGCGCGGCCAGCCCGTGCACCTGATGGACATCGTCCCGGCATGAGCGCCTTTTCCGCCCACGACCACGCCCACATGGCCCGCGCGCTGCAGCTGGCCGAACGCGGCTGTTTCACCACCCACCCCAATCCGGTGGTCGGCTGCGTCATCGCCGATGGCGGTCGCGTGCTCGGCGAAGGCTGGCATGAACGTGCCGGCGAGCCCCATGCCGAAGTGATGGCACTGCGTGCCGCCGGCGGCCGCGCTTCGGGCGCCACGGCCTACGTCACGCTCGAACCCTGCGCCCACCATGGCCGCACGCCGCCCTGCGCCGACGCACTGGTGGCGGCGGGTGTCACCCGCGTCGTGGCGGCCTGCCGCGACCCGTTCTACCAGGTGGCCGGGCAGGGTTTTGCCAAGCTGGCCGCGGCCGGCATCACGGTCGAACACGGGCTGATGGAAGCCGCGGCGCGGCACCAGAACCGCGGCTTCATCTCGCGCATCGAACGCGGCCGGCCCTGGGTGCGGGTGAAGCTGGGCATGAGCCTGGACGGACGCACGGCGCTGGAAGACGGCGTGTCGAAGTGGATCACCTCCGATGCCTCGCGCGCCGACGTGATGCGCTGGCGCGCGCGTTCGGGCGCGATCATGACCGGCATCGGCACCGTGCTCGCCGACGATCCGCGCCTGACGGTGCGCCTGGCCGGCGACGAGGCCTTCGTGCCGCCGCTGCGCGTGGTGCTGGACGAGCGCGGCCGCCTGCCTTCGACGGCAACGCTGCTCAACGACGATGCCGCGCCAACGCTGCTGGTGCACGGCGACGACGTGGTGCCCGATTACGGCGACAACGTCGACGCCTTCGCGGTGCGCCGCGCGGGCGACGGCCTGGACCTGAACGCGGTGCTGTCGCAGCTGGCCCAGCGCGGCGTCAATGAACTGCAGGTGGAAGCCGGCGCCACGCTTTCCGGTGCCCTGGTGGCGGGCGGCCTGGTCGACGAACTGCTGCTCTACGTCGCGCCGGTGCTGCTGGGCGAACGCGGCCGTCCCCTGCTGGCCGGCGTGACCCCCGCGTCAATGGCCGACCGCATCGACCTGCGCCTGCTCGAAACCCGCCAGATCGGGCCGGACCTGAGGCTGCTGCTGGGGCCCTAGAGACATACCGTTCCAGCACCCCGACCAAAGCCCCGGAGCGGCCCGCGTACAATGGCGGGCTCCCGGCGGTGGCCGGATGACAGGTGATGGCATGTTCACGGGATTGATCCAATCGGTTGGCCGGCTGCTGGCGCGCGAGCCGCGCGGGGGCGACCAGCGGCTGCGGTTTGGCTGGGGCGCAATGGCGCACGACGACGTCGCCCTGGGCGAGTCGATCGCCGTCAATGGCTGCTGCCTCACCGTCGTGGCCTTCGATGCCGAAGGCTGGGATGCCGACGTGTCCAACGAATCCCTGACGCTCACCACGCTCGGCACGCTGCCGGTCGGCGCCGCCGTCAACCTGGAACGTTCGCTGCTTCCCACCGACCGCCTGGGCGGCCACCTGGTGTCGGGTCACGTCGATGCCGTCGGCCGCGTCGAAAAGATCTGGGACGACGGCCGCAGCCAGCGCTGGCGGTTTGCCGCGCCGGCCCCGGTGCTGCGCTACGTCGCGGTGAAGGGCTCGATCGCCGTCGATGGCACCAGCCTCACCGTCAACACCGTCGATGCCACGGGCTTCGAAGTGAACCTGGTGCCGCACACCGTCGCCCACACCGCCTTCGGTGAAACCGCCGTCGGCGACGCCGTCAATCTCGAGGTCGACACCGTCGCCCGTTACGTCGAGCGGCTGCTTGCCGCACGCGAGGAATCCGCATGAGTTTCGCCACCGTTCCCGAACTGCTTGAAGAAATCCGCCAGGGCCGCATGGTCGTGGTGGTGGACGATGAGGACCGCGAGAACGAAGGCGACCTGATCATGGCCGCCGAGCTGGTGAAACCCGCCGACATCAACTTCATGGTCACCCACGCGCGCGGCCTGGTCTGCCTTTCGCTCACCCGCGAACGCTGCCGGCAGCTGGGCCTGGGGCCGATGGTGCGCGACAACAACTCGCCCTACCAGACCAACTTCACCGTGAGCATCGAAGCCGCCGAAGGCGTGACCACCGGCATCAGCGCCTACGACCGCGCGCACACCATCCGCACCGCCGTGCGCCCGGACGCCGCCGCCGACGACCTGACCCAGCCCGGCCACATCTTCCCGCTGATGGCCCAGCCCGGCGGCGTGCTCACCCGCAGTGGCCACACCGAAGCCGCCAGCGACCTTGCCCTGCTGGCCGGCCTGGAGCCCGCCGGCGTGCTGGTGGAAATCCTCAACCCCGACGGTTCGATGGCGCGCCGCCCCGAGCTGGAGAAATTCGCCGCCGAGCACGGCCTGAAGATCGGCTCGATCGAAGACCTCATCCGCCACCGCCTGGAAACCGAACACACGGTCGAGCGCGTGGACGAACGCGACATCCCGACCGCGCACGGCGACTTCCGCCTGGTGACCTACCGCGACCGGCTCAGCCGCGACCTGCATTTCGCCCTGGTCCTGGGCCAGCCGCGCGCCGACACGCCCACGTTGGTGCGCGTGCACGTCAAGAACCCGCTGTCGGATGCCCTGCACTGGCAGCGCGCCGATTTCGGCGTTGCCACCGGCGATGCGCTGGCGGCCGTCGCGGCGGCGGGGGAGGGCGTGGTGGTGGTGCTGTCCGAACCGCTGTCGCCGGACGACCTGCTGGCCCGCATCACCGAGGCCACCAGCCCGGACGCCCCGCGTGCCCGCGAATGGCGCCGCAACGGCGCCGGCGCCCAGATCCTGCACGACCTGGGCCTGGGCAAGCTGCGCGTGCTGGGCACGCCGCGCCGCCAGGTCGGCCTGGCCGGTTATGGCCTGGAGGTCATCGAATACGTCGAGGCAGGCCGGGCGCGGTAAACTGGCCGCCCTTTCGCCCATCCCCGAGCCCATGGCCCACTTCGAAGGCGACGTCCGCAGCCCTGCCGCGGCCCGTTTCGCGATCATCGCCAGCCGCTGGAACCCGCGCATCACCGATGCGCTGGTCGACGGCGCCCGCCGCGCCTTCGAAGGCAACGGCGTGGCCGCCGAGGCGGTGGACGTGATCCGCGTGCCCGGCGCCTGGGAGCTCCCGGTCGCCACCGCCAATGCGCTCGACCGCGTGGGTTACGCCGGCGTGGTCGTGCTGGGCTGCGTGGTGCGCGGCGACACCCGCCACTTCGAACAGGTCGCCGACGAATGCGCCCGCGGCCTGATGCGCGTGGCCCTGGACACCGGCGTGCCGGTGGCCAACGGCGTGCTGGCCGTGGACGACTACGCCCACGCCGAAGCGCGTGCCGACGGTACCCACGGCAACAAGGGCGAAGAAGCCGCGCTGGTGGTGATCGAAATGGCCAACCTCATTGGAAAACTGGCATGAAACATCCCCGACTCGACGGCGTTGACCCGCAGGCGCGTTCGCGCGCCCGGCGCCGCGCGCTGCAGGCCGTCTACGCCTGGCAGATGTCCGATACCGCCATCACCAAGGTGCTGGAACAGTTCCGCAACGAGCAGGACATGGAAATCGCCGACGTCGAATATTTCGAGGACCTGGTGCGCGGCGTGCACGCCAACCTGGCCTCGCTGGATGATGCGCTGTCGGTGTTCCTCGACCGCGAAATCGACCAGGTCGATCCGATCGAACGCGCGGTGCTGCGCATCGCCGCATACGAACTGCGGCACCGCATCGACGTGCCCTACCGCGTGATCATCAACGAGGCCATCGAAACCACGAAGCGTTTTGGTTCCGAACACGGCCACACCTTCGTCAATGGCGTGCTCGACCACGCCGCCGCCGACTGGCGCACGGCCGAAGCCCAGGCGCCGCGCCGGTCCTGATGCCGGGCGAATTCGCCCTGATCGACCGCATCCGCGCCCGCGTGGCGCGCCGCGACGACGTGGTCCGGGGCATCGGCGACGACGCCGCGGTGCTGGCCGTACCGGCGGGCCATGAACTGGTCGTCACCTGCGACACCCTGGTCGCCGGCGTGCATTTTCCCGACGGCACCGCACCGGCCGACGTCGGCTACAAGGCCCTGGCCGTGAACCTGAGCGACCTGGCCGCCATGGCCGCCGCGCCGGCCTGGTGCACGCTGGCGCTGACCCTGCCCGATGGCGATCAAGCCTGGCTCGATGCCTTCCTCGACGGTTTCCTGGAGCTGGCCGACGAACACGGCGTGTCCCTGGTCGGCGGCGACACCACGCGCGGCCCGCTGGCCATGACGGTCACCGCCCACGGCCTGGTGCCGGCCGGGCAGGCCCTGCTGCGCAGCGGCGCGCGGGCGGGCGAGGACATCTGGGTCACCGGCACCCTGGGCGACGCCGCCGGCGGACTGGCGCAATGGCGCCAGCGCGGGCCGGCCTCGGCCAAGCTGCGCTATCGCCTGGACCGCCCGACCCCGCGCGTGCAGGCCGGCCTGGCCCTGCGCGGCCTGGCCAGCGCCGCGGTGGATCTCAGCGACGGCCTGGCCGCCGACCTGGGCCACGTGCTCGCCGCCAGCGGCGTTGGCGCCCGCCTCGACCTGGGCCGGCTGCCGAGCTCGCGCACCCTGGCCGACCACTTCGAGGAAAACCGGCGCTGGGAACTGCAGCTCACCGGCGGCGACGATTACGAACTGTGTTTCACCGCACCCGCTGCGCGCGCGCTTGAGATCGAACAGGCCCTGGCCGCGCTCGACCTGCCCGCCACCGTGGTCGGCCAGGTCGAAGCCGAACCCGGCCTGCGCCTGCTGACGCCCGAGGGCGGCGCCTGGACGCCGCCGGCCACCGGCTACCAGCACTTCGAGGGTGGCCACGCATGAGCCAGCTGCCCGAAGGCACGCGCCGGCGCCTGATGAAACACCCGCTGGGCTGGATCGCCGCGGGGTTCGGCGCCGGTTTTGCGCCCAGGGCCCCGGGCACCGTCGGCAGCATCGCCGCGCTGCTGCCCTGGTGGTTTCTGATGAAGGACCTGCCGCTGCCGGCCTACCTGGCGGTGGTGGCCGCGGGTTTCGCGCTGGGCTGGTGGGCCGCGCACTGGGTTATCCACGAGACGAAGATCGAAGACCCGGGCCTGGTGGTCTGGGACGAATACGTTGGCGTCTGGATCACCCTGCTGGCGGCGCCGGCCGGCTGGCCATGGATGCTGGCGGGCCTGGTGCTGTTCCGCATCTTCGACATCGCCAAACCCTGGCCGGTCAGCTGGGCCGACCGCAAACTCCACGGCGGCTTCGGCGCCATGCTCGACGACGCGCTTGCCGGCCTTTATGCGTTGGGATCGCTTCAACTGGCGGTTTTTGTTTTTAGCCACGGATGAACACGGATAAACACGGATAGAGCAAAAGCAAACAATCAGCCTGCTTTTATCCGCTCTTATCCGTGTCCATCCGTGTTCATCCGTGGCAAAAAAATCAACGCCCCATCACCGACGCTACGTGTGAGCGCAGCGCGGGCACGACTTCGGCGTCGAACCAGGGGTTGTGCTTGAACCAGCCGGTGTTGCGTGGGCTGGGGTGGGGCAGGGGGAAGACGCCCGGGGCGTAGTCGCGCCAGGCCTGCACGGTATCGGTAAGCGTCTTGCGGCGGTTCTCGCCCAGGAAATACGCCTGCGCGTACTGGCCGATCGCCAGCACCAGTTCCACCTGCGGCAGCAGCGGCAGCAGGCGCGGATGCCAGGTGGAGCGGCATTCCGGGCGTGGCGGCAGGTCGCCCGAGGCGCCACGGCCCGGGTAACAAAAGCCCATCGGCACGATCGCGACTTTAGATTCGTCGTAGAACACCGCCTTGTCCAAACCCAGCCAGCCGCGCAGGCGCACGCCGCTGGCGTCGTCCCAGGGAATGCCGCTGCCGTGCACCAGGGTGCCGGGCGCCTGGCCGACCACCAGCAGTTTCGCGCTGTCGCTGGCGCGCAGCACCGGCCGCGGGCCCAGCGGCAGGCTGGCTTCGCAGATCCGGCAGGCGCGGATCTCCCCGAGCAGCTGCTCGAGTTCGCTGCGCGGCCGGCTCATGCCTGGCCCTCGGCCGGCGCCGGCAGCACCTTGCCGGGATTGAGGATGCCGGCCGGGTCGAACTGCGACTTGATCGCCCGCATCAGCGACAGGGTGGCCTGGTCGAGCGACCGCGCCAGCAGCTCGCGCTTGACCAGGCCGATGCCGTGTTCGCCCGACACCAGGCCACCGAGTGCGATGACGGCGTCGAACACCGATTCCAGCGCCGCCGCCGCGCGCGCGGATTCACTGGCGTCGGCAGGGTCGTAGAGGATGTTGACGTGCAGGTTGCCGTTGCCGGCGTGGCCGAAGCACACGATCGGCAGCGACTGCGCGGCGGCGGCGGACTGAACTGCGGCCACCAGCGCGGGGATGCGCGAAACCGGCACCACCACGTCTTCGTTGATCTTGCCCGGCGCCAGCGTGCGCAGCGCCGGCGAAAGCGCCTTGCGCGCGGCCCAGAGGCGTTCGCGCGCAGCTTCGTCGGGCGCGGCTTCGACCGACAGGCAGCCGGGGCCGGCGGCGGCCTGCGTCAGCGCGGCCACCGCCGCGTCGAGCACGGCTTCGTCGCCGTCGGCTTCGATCATCAGCAGCGCACCGGCGTCCGCCGGCAGTTGTGCACCGCCGACCTCGCGGGCCAGGCGCACGCAGTCGCCGTCCATGAATTCCAGCATCGATGGCGTCACCGGCTGCGCCATCAGGCGCGCCACCGCGGCGGCGGCCGATTCCACGTCGGCGTACAGCGCGCGCAGGGCGCGGCGCTGCGGTGCCAGCGGGGTCAGCTTCAGCGTAGCTTCGACGATCAGCGCCAGCGTGCCTTCGGAACCGATCAGCAGGCGCGAAAGGTCGTAGCCGCTGGCGCCCTTGGTCGTCGCGGCGCCGAATTCCACCAGCACGCCGGCGCCGGTGACGGCCTTGAGCGCCAGTACGTTGTCGCGCGTGGCGCCGTATTTCACCGCGCGCGGGCCGCCGGCATTGCAGGCCAGGTTGCCGCCGATGGTGCTGAAGGCGGCGCTGGTGGGGTCGGGCGGCCAGAACAGCCCATGCGGCGCCAGCGCCGCCTGCAGGTCGCCGTTTAGCAGGCCCGGCTGCACCACCGCCACGCGGTCGCCGGGCCGGATCGCCAGCACCTTGTCCATGCGCTCGAAGGAAAGCACCAGCGCGTCCTCGCCGGGCACGGTGGCGCCAGTGGTATTGGTGCCGCGCCCGCGCGCGACGACCGGCAGGCCGTGGTCGCGGCACAGGCCCACCAGTGCCTGCACCTGCGCGGCGTCGGTGGGCAGCGCTACCGCCAGCGGCAAACCCTGGCGACGCGAGTTGTCGTAGCCGTAAACCAGCCGCTCGGATTCGTCGAGCAACAGGCCACCCGGACCCAGCAGGGTCCGCAGTTCCTCGGCCAGCGATGCAGGCAACCCGGTCATGGCGGCAGTGTAGGCCAAACGCCGGATTTCACAGGTCGTCGAGCGTGAAAGCCGCGCGGTGCCAGTCGAGGCCGGCGGTGGAGGCGGCGACGATGTCGAAGCGGCAGGGGGCGTCGGCCAGGGCCGGCTGACGGGCGAGCCAGGCGCGGGCGGCGAGGGCGATGCGGCGGCATTTGCGGCGGTCCACCGAGGCCAGTCCGCCGCCGAAACGATCGTCCTGGCGGTAGCGCACCTCGACGAAGACGATGAACCCGCCGTCGCGCATCACCAGGTCGATTTCGCCGAACCGGTAGTTGACGTTGCGGGCCAGCTTGCGCAGGCCCTCGCCTTCCAGGAGGTGGCGCGCCGCGTCTTCGGCGGCGTCGCCGCGGGCGCGCCGGTCAGGGCGTGCCGGCATCGGGCGGCGAGGCCCCGTTGTCCTGGTAGAGCGCGCCGTCGGGCGCAGCGCGCGGGCGGCCACCGCTGAACACGGCCCAGGCCGGCGCACGCCGGACCTGGCCGGTGGCATCGATCGTGAGCTCGCCGGTGGCGCCGCGCACCTGCGCGCCCGGGTCGGACACCAGCTTGTCGAGGTAACCCGCCAGCTTCCAGGCGTCGAGGCCGAAGGCGAACAGGCGGGCGCCGCCGCCCTGCGCGCTGGGCAGGGTATTGCCCAGCGTGTCCGGGTCGGGCAGGCCGCCGCGAAGGCCGATCAGCCAGGGCAGTTCCGGGTATTCGATGCCGTCGAGTTCGGTGTCCATGCGCAGGTTGGCGCCCGAGAGGATCAGCGAGGTCGCCACGCGCGGCACGCCGGCCAGGCCGGCCGGCTCCACCTGGCTGGCCAGCAGCCGCGCTTCGGCGGCCTTGAGGCTCAGGAACAGCGCTTCGGGGCGCAGGCCGCCGGCGGACTGCACCGCGCGCTGCAGGTCCGGCACGATGTCGGGGTTGTCGGCCTGCATGCTCACTTCGCCGATGATCTCGCCGCCGCGTTCGCGCATGTGCTCGCGGAAGGCGGCCAGGCCACGCTGGGCGGTTTCGTCGGCCTGGGTCACCACCAGCACGCGGCGAAGGCCACGCTGGAGCAGGCGTTCGGCGGCCGCCACGCCTTCGTCCTCGGGCGCCAGCGCGTAGCTGGCGCTGCCCGGGGTCGGCGGATGGCTGCCGCGATTGAGCGCGACGGTCGGCAGCGACAGTTCCGGCGAAGCGAACAGTTGGTTCACTTCGTCGCGCGACAGCGGGCCGACCAGCATCTGGGCACCGTCGGCGGTGGCCTTGGCCAGCGCCGCGCGCAGGCCGCCGGGCGCGCCGGTGTCGTAAAAACGAAGGGCGGGACGTCGGCGCGATTCGGCGTAATAACCGGCCAGCATGCCGTCGCGCACCGACTGGCCGGCAGCGGCCAGCGGGCCGGTCAGCGGCAGCAGGGCGGCCAGGCGTTCGGGCGGACGGTAACCGTCGAATTCGGCCTGTGGCAGGGCGTCAAGCGAGGGCGTGCTGCCCGTGCGGTCGTAGGGACGCGGCAGCGGCAGGCCACGCTGCGACAGCGCGCGGCCGGCATACGCGTACAGCGGATGACCGACCGGCAGCGCCGCGGCCCTGGCCGACAGCGTGGCGTCGGATTCGGCCGAAAGCAGGCTGACGATTTCGCCAACGGTGGCGACGCGGCTTTCGCCAAGCTGGCGCGTGGCCAGCCAGGCCAGGTCGCCGGCGGCGTCGAAGCCGCGGCCCAGGCGCTGCAATGCATCGGCGCGCAGTTCGTGCCAGCGCTGTGCGTAATCGTCGGGCACCGTCTCGCGACGCTGGCCGAGCAGGGCCAGGGCCGCTTCGGCCTGGCCGGCATCGAGGCGGAAGCCGGCGTTGAGCAGGTCGTGCAGCAGTTCGTCCCGGCCCTCGAGACGGCGGCGCGGTGCATTGGCGAAGGCGGCGCGCGCGGCTTCGGGCTGGCCGGCAAGCTGGTGCTGCCAGGCGGCGCGCAGCCAGGCGCGGGCGCGGGCGTCGCCTCGTTCCTGCTCGGCCTGGGCTGCGTAGGCGCGCGCGGCTTCGGCGTGGCGGCCTTCGTCGGCCAACTGCGATGCGGGGGTGGTCGGCGCGGTCGGCGCCGGTGCGCCGGGGCTGCGCTGCACGGACACGCTGGCGCAGCCGGCGAGCAGGGCAAGGGCCAACAACAGGGGGGCGGTTCGCAGCATGGTCGGGGTCCGGGTTCGTGGCGCGTAAGATGATACCCGGTGCACAAGGAGGGCGCGGTCAATGACGAACACACAGGCGGGTGCGCTTCATGTGGTGGCCACCCCGATAGGAAACCTCGGCGACCTGACCGCGCGCGCGCGCGAAGTGCTTGCTTCGGTGGACGCCATTTGCGCCGAGGACACGCGCCATACGCGCCAGCTGCTGGGCGCCCTGGGCATCGAGCGGCCGCTGCTGGCCCTGCATGAACACAACGAAGCCGATGTCGCCTGGAAGCTGGTGGAGCGACTGAAGGCCGGTGATTCGCTGGCCCTGGTCTCCGACGCCGGCACGCCGCTGGTCAGCGATCCCGGCTACCGGCTGGTGCGCGAAGTGCGCGCCGCCGGCCTGCGCGTGATCCCGCTGCCGGGGCCCTGCGCGGCGATCGCGGCGCTGTCGGTGGCCGGACTGCCCAGCGACCGGTTCTGCTTCGAAGGTTTCCTGCCGGCCAAGGGCTCGGGTCGCCGCGAACGCCTGACGGCGCTGGCCCGAGAACCTCGCACGCTGGTGTTCTACGAAAGCTCACACCGCATCGAAGAATGCCTGGCCGACCTGGTGGCGATTTTCGGACCCGAGCGCGAGGCGGTCCTGGCGCGTGAGCTGACCAAACTCTTCGAAACCGTGCTTGGCGACACGCTGGCCGAGCTGGCCGAACGCGTGGCTGCCGACGAAAACCAGCGCAAGGGTGAATTCGTTCTGGTCGTGCGTGGCTGCGAAGACGACGGCGAGGCGAAGCTGATCGAGGGCCAGCGCATCTACGCCAAACTCGCCGAACATCTCAAACCCTCGCTGGCTGCGAAGCTGGCGGCCGACCTCAGCGGCGCGCCGCGCAAGGCGCTTTACGGCGGTGGCGAATGAAGCGCGCCGGTTTGCTGCTGGCCTTCGTGCTGCTGGTGGGCTGCGGTGGCAGCCGCAGCACGCCGGGGGGCGGCGAGATGATCCTGCCGCCGATGGCGCCGCAGATGAAGATGCAGTCGCAGGAGGCCTTTTTCATGGCCGAACATCTCAATCCCGAACTGCTGCCCGATTACCCGGAAGCGCTGCTTGAAAAGGGCCCCGAAAAAGCCACCGTCTGCGTGGAAATCGTCGTCGATGCCGACGGTACGGTCAGCTGGACGGCGCCGCTGCGCGCCGGGCCGCGCTGCCCGGCCGAAGCCCTGCCGGCGCTGGCCTGGTTCGAACACGCCGTCGACCGGACGGTGCGCCAGTGGCGCTTCGAACCGGCCTCGGTCTGCACCTTCCCGGCCGGCGTCGAGAAAAACTACGACTGCATCGGCGAAGGCGTGGTCCGCAAGACCGTGCCCCTGCGCCTGGCCTTCGTCTTCGAATTCAGCCGCAGCGAACGCCGCGGCCGCTTTTCCGGCGCCGCCAGCCGCTGAGCCGGCGGCGGCCCGCTGTGCGACAATCCGCCCCGGCGGAGTCGGCCGAGGCAGTCGCGTCGCAGCAATGCGCCGAGGAAAGTCCGGGCTCCACAGAGCAGGGTGCCAGGTAACGCCTGGGCGGCGTGAGCCGACGGAAAGTGCAACAGAAAGCAAACCGCCGAACGGCCCGCAAGGGTGCGTGGTAAGGGTGAAACGGTGGGGTAAGAGCCCACCGCCCGGGGGGACAACGCCCCGGGGCACGGCAAACCCCACCCGGAGCAAGACCAAATAGGGGTGCTATGGCATGGCTCGTGCCGCACCCGGGTTGGTTGCTTGAGGCCTGCGGTGACGCAGGTCCCAGAGGAATGACTGTCCACGACAGAACCCGGCTTAATGGCCGGCTCCGCCACTTCCTCGTCCCACCCATCCGCGCAATCGCCCCGCCCGGGGCCTCCGGCCGGCCGCCCTGGCCGCTGTCGGGCCATTCCGCGACGTGTTTCACGACTTTGGATCAATTCCATGTGAAACAACAGTTGCCGAATGGTTCTTAAACAAGACTCTCAAGTATCGCGCAAGGCGTTGATCCGCTTGGCGAAATTCCCTCCCAATTGTCCTTGACACCCCGTAGGGGCAGGTCTAACGTGGGCATCTGAGGGAATTCCGGGCTTTTTGTGGTTTTTAGTGGCGTAGGCGGATCCGAAACGATGTTCCAGGGCGAAACGGCGATCACGATCGATGACAAGGGGCGGCTGGCCATTCCCACGGCCTACCGCGACCAGGTCGCGCGCGCCTGCGCCAACCGTCTGGTCGTCACCTACAACCCCTACGAAGCCGGCTGCCTGTGGCTCTACCCGGAAGCGACCTGGGAAAAGGTCCGCGACCAGGTCAATGCCCTGCCCAACGCCAAGCGCGTGCACCGCAACCTGCAGCTCAAGCTGGTCGGCGCCGCCACCGTGGTCGAGCCCGACGGCAGCGGCCGCGTCACCCTTCCGGCCAGCCACCGCAATGCGGCCGGCCTGGAAAAGAAAGCGGTGCTGCTGGGCATGGGCGGCAAGTTCGAATTGTGGAGCGAGCAGGCGCACCTCGCGCAGATCCGTCAAACCATCGGTGAAGACGAGATCAGCGAGGACATGCTCGACCTGAGGCTGTGACGGGCATGGCCGGGATGCGTCCTGGAACGCAGCCCAGCCATCTCCCGGTGATGTGGGCGCAGGTCATGGATGGCCTGCAGGTACGCAGGGATGGCAGGTATCTGGATGGCACGTTCGGGCGAGGGGGCCATGCGCGCGGCGTGCTCGACCGGCTGGGGCCGGATGGACGGCTGTTGGTGATGGACAAGGATCCTGAAGCGATCGCCACCGCGCACGCGCTTTTCGGCGCGGACGGGCGGGTCGCCGCCCGCCGCGGTTCCTTCGCCGGCATGGCCGAGTGGGATGAAGCCGCGGCCGGCCTCGACGGCGTGCTTTTCGACCTGGGTGTGTCTTCGCCGCAGCTCGACGTCGCCGAACGGGGTTTCAGTTTCGGCAAGGACGGCCCGCTGGACATGCGCATGGACCCGGAGTCGGGCGAAAGCGCGGCCAACTGGCTGGCGCGCGCCGACGAGCGCGAGATCGCCGACGTGCTGTGGCAGTACGGCGAAGAAAAGCTCAGCCGCAAGATCGCCCGCACCATCGTCGCCCGCCGCGACGACGAGCCCCTGCAGCGCACCGGCCAGCTGGCCGACCTGATCGCCTCGGTGCTTGGCCGTGGCGACGGCAAGATCCATCCGGCCACGCGCAGCTTCCAGGCCATCCGCATCTACATCAACCGCGAACTCGACGACCTCGAGGCCGGCCTCGACGCCGCGCTCAAGGTGCTCAAGCCGGGCGGCCGGCTAGTCGTTATCAGCTTCCACTCGCTGGAAGACCGCATCGTCAAGCAGTTCATCAACCGCCACGCCAAGGCGCCCCCCGGCAACCGCCGCATGCCGGTGGCCGAGCCGTTCACGCCCGACCTGCGCGACATCGGTGGCGCCATGCGCGCCACGCCGCAGGAAGTGAAGGACAACCCGCGTGCGCGCAGCGCGGTGCTGCGGGTTGCCGAAAAACTAGACGTGCAGGGGGAGGCCGCGTGAGCCTGCGCCACTTCGCACTGTTCGTGCTGGCCCTGGTGGTGATCGCCAGCGCCCTGGGCGTGGTCTGGGCGCGGCACCTGCATCGCCAGGCCTACATTTCGCTGAGCACGCTGGAAGGCGAGCGCGACGAGCTCAACATCGAATTCGGCCGCCTGCAGCTTGAACAGGCCACCTGGTCGGAAGCCAACCGCATCGAACAGGTCGCCGGCACCCGCCTGGGCATGACCTTCCCGGCCGACACCGACATCGTGGTGCTGCAGCCATGAGCGGCCGCAGCAACTACAGCCCGCGCAAGCGCCTGATGGTGGTCGGCGGCATCCTCGGCGTCTGCTGCGCGGTGCTGGTGGCGCGCGCGGCGCACCTGCAGGTGGTCAGCGAAGAGTTCTACCAGCGCCAGGGCGACGCCCGTTTCCTGCGCGAGATTCCCATCGCCACCTCGCGCGGCATGATCACCGACCGCAACGGCGAACCGCTGGCGGTGTCGTCGCCGGTGGAATCGATCTGGGCGAACCCGCAGGAACTGCTGCTGCACCCGGACCGCCTGGGCGAGCTGGCCGAGGCGCTGTCGATCCCGCAGGACGTGCTGACCCGGCGTGTGTCCGAGCGCGCCGACAAGGAGTTCGTCTACCTGCGCCGGCACCTGAATCCGGACGTCGCCGAAATCATCACCGGCCTGGGCATTCCCGGCGTCTATTCGCAGCGCGAGTTCCGTCGCTTCTACCCCTACGGCGAAGTGATGGCCCACGTGCTGGGTTTCACCAACATCGACGACAAGGGCCAGGAAGGCCTGGAGCTGGCCTTCAACCACCACCTGACCGGCAAGGAAGGCAAGCAGCGGGTCATCCGCGACCGCCGCGGCCGCATCGTCGAAAACGTCGACCTGGTCGAAGCGGCCGAAGCCGGCGGCGACCTCACGCTGTCGATCGACCGCCGCATCCAGTACCTGGCCTACCGGGAACTGAAGTCCGCCCTGGTCGAAACCGGCGCCACCAGCGGTTCGGTGGTGGTGCTGGACGTGCCCACCGGTGAAGTGCTGGCGATGGTGAACCAGCCGTCGTACAACCCCAATTCGCGCGTCGGTGCCGATGCCGATTCGCGCCGCAACCGCGCGGTCACCGACGTGGTCGAACCCGGTTCGGTGATGAAGACTTTCACCCTGGCGGCGGCGCTGGAGGCGGGCAAGTTCACCCCGGCGTCGCTGATCGACACCGCGCCGGGCTACACGACGCTGCCCGGCGGTTACACCATCAAGGATTTCCGCAACTACGGCACGCTCAGCCTGGCCGGCATCCTGACCAAGAGCTCCAACGTCGGCGCCATCCGGGTGTCGAACGAACTCAGCGCCGACCACCAGTACGACATGTATCGCCGCTTCGGCCTGGGCCAGCGCAGCGGCAGCGCCTTCCCGGGTGAACTGCAGGGCGTGCTGACGCCGGCGTCCAGCTGGGGCCCGACCGAAAAAGCCAGCATTTCCTACGGCTACGGCCTGTCGGTGACGCCGCTGCAGCTGGCGCGCGCCTACGCCGCCGTCGGCAACCAGGGCCGGTTGATGGAAACGACCTTCGTCAAGGGCGGCGCCGGCGAAGGCACCCAGGTCATCGACCCGGCCATCGCGCGCCAGCTGATGGACATGCTTGAAACCGTCATCGGCCCCGATGGCACGGCCCGCCGCGCCGCCGTGCTGGGGTATCGCGTGGCCGGCAAGACCGGCACCGCGCGCAAGGCCAGCGGCGGCGGTTACGCCGCCAACCGCCATGCCGCGGTCTTCGTCGGCCTGGTGCCGGCGAGCAATCCGCGATTTGCCATGGCGGTGGTCATCCACGAACCGCAGGGCCTGGAATACGGCGGCGGCGCCGTGGCGGCGCCGGTGTTCCACCGGGTCATGGAAGGTGCACTGCGCCTGATGGACGTGCCGCCGGACGACATCCAGGGCTGGTACGCCGCGCAGGCCGCCAAGCAGGCCAGGCAGGCCCGCCAGGCCAACGCCGCACCGGCCGCGCCACGCGAGGTGGCCCCGTGACCCGCGCCATGCCCCTGCACGAACTGCTCGAGGGCCTGGCCCTGGCGCCGCCCGGGCTGGACCCGCTGGTGACCGGCCTGGGCGCCGACAGCCGCGCCCTGCGCGCCGGCGACGCCTTCATTGCGCTGGCCGGCGAAAGCACGCACGGCCTGCGCCACCTGGACCAGGCGCAGGCCGCAGGTGCCAGCGTCATCCTGTTCGAGCCGCCGGCGCCGGACGCGCTGAAGCTGCCCGCCAACGCCATTGCCTTCCCGGGCCTGCGTGCGCGCCAGGGCGAACTGGCCAACCGCTTCTACGGCGCGCCGTCGAAGGCGCTGCGCCTGGTCGGCGTCACCGGCACCAACGGCAAGACCTCCACCGTGCAGCTGATCACCCAGGCCCTGGCGCTTTCGGGCGTCACCGCCGGCAGCATCGGCACCCTGGGCGCCGGCCTGCACGGCCGGCTGGTGGCCGGTGAGCGCACGACGCCCGACGTCGTCGCCGTGCATCGCCTGCTGGCCGGCATGCGCGACGAGGGCGCGACCCACGTTGCGATGGAAGTGAGCTCGCACGCGCTGGCCCAGGGTCGCGTTGACGCGGTCGCCTTCCAGGTTGCCGTGTTCACGAACCTCACCCGCGACCACCTCGATTTCCACGGCAGCATGGACGCCTACGGCGACGCCAAGGCGCTGCTGTTCGGCTGGCCCACGCTCGAGTCGGTGGTGATCAACCTCGACGACCCGTTCGGCGTGCGCCTGGCCACGCGCATCGCGCCCGGCGTCCGCATCATCGGCACCAGCGCCCGCGGCGCCAGCAAGGCCGGCCTGCGCGCCGACGCCGTGCGCCTGGCGCCCGAAGGCCTGCACTTCACCCTGGCCGAAGCCGGCGAAAGCCATGCCGTGGCCTCGCCGCTGCTGGGCCGCTTCAATGTTGAAAACCTGCTGGCCGTGGCCGGCACGCTGCGTGCCCTTGGCTGGTCGCTGGCCGATGTCGCGGCGATGCTGCCGCGGCTGTCGCCGGTGGGTGGCCGCATGAGCCGGGTCGGCGGCAGCAAGGGCCAGCCGCTGGTGGTGGTGGACTACGCGCATACGCCCGACGCGCTGCAGCAGGCCCTGGCCGCGCTGCGCGAACACACCCCGGGCCGGCTGACCTGCGTCTTCGGCTGCGGCGGTGAACGCGACGCCGGCAAGCGCCCGCTGATGGCCGCCATCGCCGAAGCCGGCGCCGACCGCGTGATCGTCACCGACGACAACCCGCGCCGCGAAAACGGCGACGACATCGTCGCCGGCATCCTGGCCGGCTTCACCCGCCGCGGCGCCGTGCACGTCGAACGCGACCGCCGCCGCGCGATCGGCCTGGCGCTGGCCGGCGCCGAAGCAGGCGACGTCGTGCTGGTCGCCGGCAAGGGCCACGAGCCCTACCAGGAAGTCGCCGGTGTGCGCCACGCCTTCGACGACCTGCAGGTCGCCAGCGAACTGCTGGAGGCGCGCGCATGAGGCCGCTGATGCTCTCGCAGGTCGCGCGCTGGGTCGAAGGCCGCCAGCTGGGCGCCGACGTCGAAATCCATTCGGTGGGCACCGACACCCGCAATCTTTCGCCCGGTGCGCTGTTCGTCGCCCTGCGCGGCGAGCGCCACGATGGCCACGACCTGGCCGGGCAGGCGCTGGCCGCCGGCGCCTCGGCGCTGCTGGTGCAGCGCGAAGTCGACTGCGCGCTGCCGCAGGTGCTGTGCGCCGACACCCAGGACGCCCTGGGCGAGCTGGCCGCCGGCGTGCAGCAGGGCCGACCGGCCGTGGTGGTCGGCCTGACCGGCAGCAACGGCAAGACTTCGGTCAAGACGCTGGTGCTGGCGATCCTGTCGGAAGCCGGCAAGGCCTACGCCAACCCGGGCAACCGCAACAACGAAATCGGCCTGCCGCTGGCCGTGCTCGACGCGCCCGAAGACGCCCGTTTCGCCATCTACGAAATGGGCGCGGGCAAGCCGGGCGACATCGCCTACCTGGCCTCGATCGCGCCGCCCCAGGTCGCGCTGGTGAACAACATCATGCCGGCCCACCTTGAACGCATGGGCAGCCTGCTGGGCGTGGCCGAGACCAAGGGCGCGATTTACGAAGCGCTGCCCGACGACGGCATCGCGGTGGTCAATGCCGACGACAGCTTCGCCCCTTGGTTCATGCAGCGCATCGGCGAGCGCCGCTGCCTGCGCTTTGGCCTGGAAAACGATGCCAACGTGCGCGCCAGCGGGCTTCAGCTCGGCCCCGACGGTTCGTTCTTCCGCCTGCACACGCCAAGCGGCGACGCCGACGTGGCGCTGCCGCTGGCCGGCCGCCACAGCGTGATGAACGCGCTGGCCGCGGCCGCCCTGGCGCTGGCCGCCGGCGCCAGCCTCGACAACGTGGTCACCGGCCTGCAGTCGGCGCCCGCGGTGCCTGGCCGGCAGGTCCCGCATGCGCTGCGCGGTGGCGCGGTGCTGGTGGATGACAGCTACAACGCCAACCCCGGTTCGGTCGCCGCCGCCATCGCCGCGCTCGCAGAAACCGGCACCGACGCCTGGCTGGTGCTGGGCGACATGGGCGAACTGGGCGAGGGCGCCGAGGCGCTGCACGCCGAGGTCGGCGAACGCGCCCGCCGCGCCGGCATCAAGCGCCTGTGGACCGTGGGCGAACTGAGCGCCGCTGCCAGCCGCGCCTTCGGCGACGGTGGCCATCACTTCAACGACCAGGCCGGCCTGCTGGCCGCGCTGGGCCCGGCGCTCGCCGCCGCCCCGGCGGGGCTGCGCTGCCTGGTGAAGGGTTCGCGCTCGAGCGCGATGGACAAGGTGGTTGCCGCGCTGCTGGCCGCCGACAGGCAAGGAGACGCCGACCATGTTGCTTGAACTGGCCCGCTGGCTGACGGAAATGGGCTGGATGCCGCCGCTGTTCGGCTACATCACCTTCCGCGCCATCCTGGGCGCGCTTACCGCGCTGCTGCTGTCGCTGTGGCTGGGTCCGACGGTGATCGCGCGCCTGGCCCGGCTCAAGGGCGGCC
>NZ_CAXBJS010000036.1:0-20427 GCF_963976025.1 uncultured Arenimonas sp. | reverse complement strand
ATCGCCGCGCCCAGCGCGCCTGAAATCGCCAGCCAGCGGACGATCAGTGCGTCTTTCGGGTTCGGGGTCATCTAGAGAACTGCCTGTTGGAAGTCGAAGTCCATGTCGCGGTCGGCCTGCTGGACCAGGTTGCCCTGGATGAAATCGATGCCGCTCATCCACAGCGTGGCGGCGGCCTGTGCGTCTTCGACGCCGTGGCCAATCACTTCCAGGCCGCGGCGGTGGGCGCGGTCGATGAGCACCTTCAATTCGTCGCGCATGTTGGGTGAAAGCGCGGTGGAGGTGTATTTGCGCGCCAGCTTCACGAAGCCCAGCGGCAGTTCGTCGAACAGGCGGTCGGTGCTGTCGCTCGATTCGAACTGGCTAAGGCAGAACTGCAGGCCGTCGGCCACCATCGCGTCGCAGAAGGTGCGGATGGTGCCGGCGTGGATGGCGGCGTCTTCCATGCGCAGCTCCACCACCAGCGAGGTGCCGGGCACGTCGTGCGCGGCCAGTTCGGCCTTGAGCCAGGTGGCCTGGCCCGGGTCGGCCAGGGTAAGTGGCGACTGGGTAACGAACAGGCGCAGCGACTTGCCCTCGGCGCGGCGGTCGCCAATCAGCTTCATGGCGGCCTGCATCACCCAGCGGTCGATGTCGGTGATGAAGTCGCCGCGTTCGGCCAGCGGCACCACTTCGGCGGCCGGCAGCAGCTTGCCGTTGGCGTCGCGCAGGCGCAGCAGCACCTGGTACTGGCTGTCGTCGCTGCCGGCCACGGCCACCACCGGCTGGTACAGCAGTTCCAGGCTGTTGCGGGCGATGGCTTCGCGGATTTCGTTCACCAGCGCGGTCTCGCGCGCGGCTTCGGTCGGCTGCGCGGGCTGGTAGCGGCGCACGCCCTTGTCCTGGGTGCGCGATTCGCGGGCCATGCGTTCGGCCACGTCCAGCAGTTCGGCCACGTCGGTGAACCGGTGCTTGAACGCGCACACGCCCACCGAAACGCGCAGGCGCAGCGGCCGGCCCTGCACGGTGAAGGGATGCTGCACCAGGGTGGCGCGCAGCTGGGTGGCGAAGGCTTCCAGGCCGGCTTCGTCGCGCTCGGTGTCGAGCACCACGAAGCTGCCGTCGCCAAAGCGCGTGGCCGGGCGCGAGCCGGCCTGTTCGCCCACCACCTTGCCCACGGCGCCCAGCAGTTGTTCAAGCAGGGTCAGGCCCAGGCGGTCGCGCAGCAGGTTCACGCTTTCGACTTCCAGGAACAATACGCCGCCGACGCTGCCCTCGTGCGCCGACGCCAGCGCGTCGACGATCTGCTCGCGCACCTCGGTGCGGTGCATCAGGCCGGTTTCCGGGTGCCTGCCGCTGCGCCGGGTCTGTTTGGCCTGCGAGGCGCGGTGGCGGGCGACGCGGTTGCTTACCGCGGCGATAAGGTGCTTGGGCCGCACCGGCTTGCTGATGAAGTCGTCGCCGCCGGCTTCCAGGGTTTCGAACTGGCGGTCGGTGTCCACTTCGCCCGACAGGAAGACGATGGGCGTGTGCAGGAAGGGGTCCTGGTCGCGGATGAGCACGGTCAGCTCGATGCCGTTGGCATGCGGCATGTGCAGGTCCATCAGGATCAGGTCGGGGTTGAAGCGGTGCAGGGCTTCCAGCACGTCCAGCGGGTCGAGCACCACGTCGGTCTGCATGCCGGCATTGCGCAGGATGCCTTCGGCGAACAGGGCCTGGTTGCGGTCGTCTTCGACGACAAGCACGCGGAAGGGTTCGCCGCCGCCGGGGCTGACCAGCTGGCCCAGGCGCTTGAGCACCTCGGCGGCATTGGGCTCGACCAGCAGCAGGTCGACGCCGGCGCGTTTGGCATTCAGGCGCAGGGTGATGTCGTCGGCTTCGCTCAGGGCCACCAGCTGGATGGGCTGGCTGCTCAGTTCGCGGGCGGCGCGCACGGTGGCGCCGATCTCGTCGAGCTGGTCGCTGAAGCCGGCGTCCACCAGGGCCAGGCGCGCCGGCAGGGCGCCCAGCAGTACGCTCAGTTCCTCGGGGGTGTCGAGCAGTTCGACTTCGTAGCCGGCGGCTTCCATGCGCTGGTCGAGTTCCAGCGAAAGCGGGCCGTGTTCGGTGAGGTGGTAGACGCGGATGCCGGTGACGTCCGGGGTGGTGTCGGCCATGGCGGTCACCGGGGGGCGGGGCGCGGGGGCCGCTTTGGCGGCGGGCTTGGGCGTCGGCGTGATGGCCGGGGCACGTTTGGGTGCAGGCGGGGGCGGGGGCGGCGGCGGTGCCGGGGCCGGGGCCGGCTCTTCTTCGACGGCGGTGGCGGTGGCGTCGGGCGCGTCTTCGCCCCAGCGGCGCCAGTAGTTGGCGGGCGGGGTTTCGGCGCGACCGCTTTGCTGCACCACGCGCGGCGGCGTGCTGATGTCGGCGCCGGCTTCGGCGCCCATGGGCACGGCCTGGCCGATTTCCTCGACCAGGTTCCACAGCCTTTCGCCGGTTTCCTGGTCGGGCAGGGCCTGCTGCTGCAGGGTGTCGTGCAGCATTTCGTGCAGGTGCAGGAAATGCTGGCCGGCCTCGTCCAGGCCGTGCTGGCGGCAGGCGTGGCCCAGGCTCAGCGCGTCTTCGTTCAGAAGCGCCAGTCCGTTGATGTCCCAGCCGTCCTGCAGGAAGTGGTGCAGGCGGCGGCCGATCTTCTCCACGCGCCGCGGAGGAAAGCGGGTCGGTGTGCGGCGAGTCGTGACTCGTCGTGCGGATTCATCGCGTGGCCCCTGTTTGGCCTTGGATTATGCATGAAGGCTAACGGCCGGCAGCAGCCCTGCCGGACACACGCCAGACCCACCTCGCCACCCAGGCCACGAACAACGCGCCGGCCAGCAATACGCCCAGCAACAGCGCCAGCGCCGCCCAGGGGTAGATGAACACCAATGTCATCGCCCCCAGCGCCGCGCCGTCTTCGCCGGCCGATGCCGCCCAATTCGAAACCGGTTCGGGTGAAGCATTGATGAGCGCGCGCGTGCCGGACTTCAGCAGGTGCGTGCCCAGCGCCGCGCCGCCGCCCAGGGCCAGCGCGCTGCCGGCCAGCTGGCCGTCGTCGGAAAGCGTGGCGGCCGCCAGGAAGGCGCCCGCGGGGATGCGTGCCAGCGTCTGCAGCAGGTCCCAGCCCGAGTCCACGCCCGGGATCTTGTCGGCGGCGAACTCCACCACGGCCAGCGCACCGGCGGTGCCCATGACCCAGGGCGACATGGTGACCTCCAGGGCGCTGGGCAGCTCCACCCAGCCCATCAGCCCGGCCAGGCCGACGCCGAAGACGGTGAAATAGGCGCGCACGCCGGCCAGGCAGGCCAGCGCCAAACCCAGTGCAAAGATATGCGCTTCGGTCATACCGGCCCCCGGAACGTGACGTGGTTCACAGTATAGTGGCCCTGCGCCTTGACGCTGGCAGGGCGCGCCCGCTTAAGTTGGCCGGCTACGCGTCCCGGCGCGACCCCCTAAGGTCATGAATACCCCCGCCCCCGAAAAACACCGCTTCGTCATCGTGCCCCATCGCCCGTATGCCCGGGTGCTGCTGGCGGTTGGCCTGGCGCTGTGGCTGGCCAGCCTGGTCAGCGTGTGGATGGTGGCCTCCGAACGCGCTGCGCCCGGCCGCGACCAGCTGCGCCAGGAACTGAACCTGGCCAGCGAACGCGCCTCGCGCTCGGAAGACGTTGCCCGGCAGCTGCGCCAGAACGTCGCCACCCTGCGCCGCAGCGACCAGATAAGCCGCGCCGCCAATACCGAACTGCAGGCCACCCTGGCCGAGCGCGAAGAAGAAGTCTCGGCCCTGCGCGCCGACGTGGCCTTCTACGAACGCCTGGTCGGCGCCACCGGCCAGCGCCGCGGCCTGAGCGTGCACGAAGCCGTGTTCGCCCAGGAATCGGGCGGCACCTGGCGCTACACCGTCACCCTTACCCAGAACCTCAACCGCGGCGCCATCAGCAAGGGCGAAGCGCGGCTGTCGGTCGAGGGCGTCAGCGAAGGCCGCCTGGTCAACCTGGGCTGGGCCGATCTACTCCAGAAGCCGGATGCATCCGGACAGCCGTTCTCGTTCCGCTATTTCCAGCAGCTCGAAGGCAGCGTGATGCTGCCCGAGGGCTTTACCCCCCAACGCGTCCGCGTGCAGTTGCGCTCGGACGGCAGTACCGTGGAGCAGGCCTTCCCCTGGGAAGCGCGGGCACCGCGAGGAGACTAAGCATGTTCGGCAGCGACAAAAAATCCCCCCGCCACGGCAATGCCGTGGAAACCCTGGTCGGCCCGCGCGCCGTCATCCGCGGCGACATCAATTTTTCCGGTGGCCTGTACGTCGAGGGCACCATCTACGGCAAGGTCGTCGCCGACGAGGGCTCGGCCGCGGTGCTCACGCTGGCCGAAGACGGCCGCATCGAAGGCGAGGTGCGCGCCCCGGTGGTGGTGATCAGCGGCACGATGACCGGCGACGTCTACGCCAGCGAACGGGTCGAACTGGCCGCCAACGCCCGCGTGCAGGGCAATATCCACTACAAGGTCGTGGAAATGGCCGCCGGCGCCATGATCACCGGCCGCCTGATCCACGCCGAGGCCCCGCTGGCCCAGCTGACCGGCCCGGGTGCCGAATCGCCGCCGGCGGCGGTGCCCCTGCGCGGCAAGCACAGCAAGGCCGAGGCCCAGGAAGCTTGAATAAGGGGCCCGCAGGCCCCATCTTGCCGCCATGGAAATGCATCCCAGCTACCAGCAGCTCGACGCCCCGCTCGAGTTCACGCCCGCCGCGGCCGCCAAGGTCGCGTCCCTGATCGCCGAAGAAGGCAATCCGGGCCTGAAGCTGCGGGTGTACATCACCGGCGGCGGCTGTTCGGGCTTCCAGTACGGCTTCGAGTTCGACGAACAGCAGGCCGAAGACGACCTGGCCCTGCAGCGTGACGGCGTCACCCTGCTGGTCGATCCGCTGAGCCTGCAGTACCTGATGGGCGCCGAGGTCGACTACCGCGAAAGCCTGCAGGGCGCGCAGTTCGTCATCCGCAACCCCAACGCCAAGACCACCTGCGGCTGCGGCAGCAGCTTTTCGGCCTGATCCGCCCGTGAGCGCCGTGCCGCCCGGTTTCGCCTTCCGCGGCCCGGGCCTGGACCGCGCCGAGCTGCTTCGCGAAAACCCCGAAGAACTCAACGCCCGCTGGCACAACGCCCGCGTGCTGGTGGTCGATGCCGAAGGCCAGGCGCGCTTCCACCGCCCGTCCAAGGAAACCGCGCCGGCCACCGGCGCCGAGGCTTCGCCCGAAGACGTCATCTGCACCGGCGACCGCCTGGCCTCTGAACGGCCGGCCGCAGCCAGCCTGTTGGGCCTGGACGGCGACACCGCCTGGTTCGTGCTGCCGCATGAAGCCCTGGCCGAGCCCCTGCCGGGCCGCCTGGGCGTGCGCGAGGCCGCTGCCACCTGGCCGGCGCTGCCGGCCTCGGCCCTGGCCCAGGCGCGCGCGCTGGTGCACTGGCAGCTGCGCAACCGCCACTGCGGCGCCTGCGGCGCGGCCGTGGTGGTGGGCAAGGCCGGCTACAGCGCCCGCTGCCCGGGCTGCGGGCTGGAACACTACCCGCGCACCGACCCGGCGATCATCGTCGCCGTCAGCGACGGCCCGCGCCTGCTGCTTGGCCGCCAGGCCAGCTGGCCGCCGGGGCGCTGGTCGGTGCTGGCGGGTTTCGTCGAGCCGGGTGAGTCGCTGGAACAGGCCATCGCCCGCGAAGTGATGGAAGAAGCCGCGGTGCCGGTGCATTCGACCTGCTATTCAGGCTCGCAGCCCTGGCCCTTCCCGGGTTCGCTGATGGTGGGCTTTCACGCCGTGGGCGAACCCGTGGAACCCCAGGTCAGCGACGAACTCGAGCAGGTGCGCTGGTTCTCCAAGGCCGACATCCAGGCCGGCGTCGCCAGCGGCGAACTGAAGCTCTCGCCGCGGCTTTCCATCGCGCGCACGCTCATCGAGGAATGGCTGGCCCAACAGGGCTAGAATCCCCCCATGTCCGCCGCCCTCATCGCCGTTGTCGTCGCATTGCTGCTGGGGCATGTGTTCCCCTCGCTGCCGCTGCTGCGTCGCTACGACTGGTTCATCGGCTGGCTGCACTGGCTGGGCCGGCAGGCCGGCGGCGACTGGCCGAACAAGCTGGGCCTGCTGCTGGCGGTGGGCCTGCCGCTGCTGGTCATCGGCCTCATCCAGTATTTCATCGACGACCTGTTCTACGGGTTGCCGGCCTTTGTGTTCGCGCTGCTGGCGCTGCTCTACACCTGGGGCCCGCGCGACCTGGACCTGGACGTCGAAGCCATCATCGAGGCGCGCACCCCCGACGCGCGCTGCGAAGCGGCGCAGTCGCTGTTCCACACCGGCGGTGAACCGGTCTGCGAAGGCCCGGCCCTGGTCGAGGCGGTGTTCCGCTGCGCGCTGTGGCGCTGGTTCGGCGTGCTGTTCTGGTTCCTGCTGGCCGGCGCGGTCGGCGCCATCGGCTACCGCCTGGTGTCGCTTTGCGCCCAGGGCGAGGCCCGCCGCAGCCTGCCGGCCGGCCAGCGCGGCTTCGCCCGCACGGCGCTGGCGGTGCTGGACTGGCCGGTGGCCCAGCTGATGACTTTCGCGATGGCCCTGGCCGCCGATTTCGACCGCGTGGTCAGCGCCTGGCGCGACTGGCACGCCGCCGGCGGTTTTCGCCTGGACGCGGGTTTCCTGGGCGCCGCCGCGCGCGCCTCGGTGGCCAGCGAACTGGCCGAAGAAGAAGCCTATGCCGTCGATGGCCCGGCACAGGCGTCCGCCCTGCTCGAGCTGCGCGACGCAATGAGCCTGGTCTGGCGCATCCTGCTGCTGTGGCTGGGCGTGCTGGCCCTGCTGGTGCTGGCCGGCTGGGCGACCTAGCCCTTCAGTAGCCGCCCGCCAGAGCGCCCAGGCTCATGCCCAGGGCCATCAGCAGCAGGTAGGCCACGATGCCGAGGATCGGCGTGAACAGCGACACCAGGCACCAGAAGCTGGCCTTGTTCGATGCCTCCCGCGCGGCGGCAATGTTGCCGGTCGCCACCAGGGTGTCCACGCGGCTGGCGTAGATCAGCGCGACGATGCCGCCGGGCAGGCAGCAGAACAGCGTCATCAGGATGGCCCAGACCAGGTGGTTGGGTACGTGCGGCTGCATCACTGTTTCATCCTCCGGGGGCCAGCCACGAGAACGGTTCCCAGGGCAGGTTTCGCAATATCGCGTAAGTGATCAGCACCGCGGCCCAGGGCCGGGCGTCGCCGATGCGGCGGGCCAGGCTGCGCCAGCCTTCCGGCAGCGCGAACAGCTGGTTGGCCAGCAGCAGCGCGACGAAGGGCAGGGACAGCACCAGCAGCGGGTTCATCGCCATGGCGCTGGCGAAATCCAGGTGCAGCAGGGCGTGCAGGGCGCGGGTGGTGCCGCAGCCGGGGCAGAACAGCCCGGTCAGCCACTCCGACGGGCAGGGCGGCAGCGGGCTGCCGGCCTGGCGCGGGTCCACGTTCCACAGCAGCACGGCGCCGGCCACGGCGGCCAGCCCGGACAGGGCCAGGCCAACCGGGTGGCGCCGGTATCCCGGCAGGGGATCAGTAGTTGCCGGCATCCGCCATGATGCCCAGGCCCATCAGGCCGAACCAGCCAACAATGGCCACCAGGCCCACGCCCAGCGAGATCCAGCACCACAGCTTGGCGTTGTCGGACGACTGCTGCGCGCCGGCGTAGTCGCCCGAGGCGGCCTTGCCGTCGACCTGGGCCGCATAAACGATGGCGACGATGCCGCCCGGCAGGCAGCAGAACAGCGTCACCAGGATCGCCCACACCAGGTGGTTGGGGATCGGCGCGCGCATGGCGTTCGCGGCTGGCGCGGTGGCCTGGGGCGGCGGGGTGCTCGGGCCGGCCGACATCGGCGGGACCGGCGGCGTCGTGGGCAGCGCGGCGCCGCATTGTTCGCAGGCGCTGGCGCCGGCCGTGTTCTGGTGGCCGCAATTGGTACAGATCATGGTGTTCCCCTGGAAAGTAGTGGTGGTGCATGCAAGGGCACCACGAAGGGGAAACTAGCGTTTGCGTGCGCGTCCCGTCAAACGGTTCAGGGGCGGTCGCCGCGCAGCTGGCGCACGCGCGCCTCCAGCGAGGCCGCATCGGCGGATTCGCCGGGCATCGGCGCTTCCGCCACCAGGCCGACGGCGGCGCGCAGGCGCCGGGGCACGCGCAGGCGGCCCAGTCGGCTGTCGCGGTGCGACCACATGCTGTCCCACAGGCCGGTCAGGGCCATGGGCACCACCGGTACCGGCGTCTGTTCGAGGATGCGTTCGACGCCACTCTTGAACTTGGCGATCTCGCCGTCCTTGGTCAGCGCGCCCTCGGGGAAGATGCAGACTAGTTCGCCGGCGTCCAGCGCCGCTTTTACTTCGGCGAAAGCGGCGTCCATCACGGCCGGGTCTTCGCGCGCGCCGGCGATGGGAATGGCGCGGTGGGCGCGGAACACCCAGTTCATGCCCGGGATGCGGAAGATCTTGTAGTACATGACGAAGCGGATCGGCCGCGGCACCGCGGCGCTGATCACCAGCGGGTCCATGTAGCTGACGTGGTTGCACACCAGCAGGGCCGGGCCTTCGTCGGGCACGTGTTCTTCGACGCCCGTGACCGACACGCGGTAGAACACCGACACGTAGATCCAGGCCAGGAAGCGCAGGAAAAATTCCGGGACCAGGGTGAAGATCAGCAGGGCCACCAGCGCATTGGCGATGCCCAGCGCCAGGATCACCTGCGGGATCGACCAGCCAAGGTAACGCTGCACCGCAATGCCCACCATCGCCGCCAGGACGATGAAAAAGGCGTTCTGGATGTTCAGGCCGGCGATGACGCGCGAGAGTTCGCCCTTGGGCGTGCGGCTTTGCACCAGGGCGAACAGCGGCACGATGTACAGGCCCGCGAACAGGCCGATCAGCGTCAGGTCGGCCATGATGCGCCAGCTGCCTTCGCTGGCGATGAAACCCGCGGCGTCCAGGCCGGTGGACAGGGCCAGGCCCGGGCGCGCGAAATACAGGTCCACGCAGAAGGCGGTCATGCCGAAGGCGCCCAGCGGCACCAGGCCGATTTCGACCGTGCGCCGCGACAGCTTTTCGCAAAGCAGCGAGCCCACGCCGGTGCCGACCGAAAACAGCACGAAGCAGAAGAGATAAAGCGTGCCGTCGCCGACGCTGCCGCCCAGGTGGGTGACGGCATAGGTCGGCAGCTGCGCGGTGAGCACCGTGCCGACGAACCAGAACCAGGACACGCCCAGCACCGCGTTGCGCACGGCCGGCGTCCTGCGCGTGAGTCGCAGCGCCTTTAGCGATTCAGGGAACGGGTTCCAGTTGATCTTCAGGTCCGGAGCCGACGCTTCCACCCGCGGGATCGCCCGGCTGACCAGATTCCCGGTGATCGCCAGCACGACGATCGCCGTCGCGGCCGCCTGCGGCCCATAGCTGCCGGCCACGGCGAAGATCATGCCGCCGAAGATCATGCCCAGCAGGATCGACATCGAGGTGCCCATCTCGACCAGGCCGTTGCCGCCGGTCAGCTCCTCGGGCTTGAGCACGCTGGGCAGGATCGAATATTTCACCGGCCCGAACAGCGTCGACTGCAGGCCCGTGCAGAACAGCGCCACCAGCAGCAAAGTCATGCTGTTGATGAGAAAGCCGACGCCTGCCACCGACATGATGACGATTTCCATCATCGTAGTGATACGCACCAGCCGCGATTTCTCCAGCTTCTCTGCGATCTGTCCGGCCAGGCCGGAAAACAGGAAGTAAGGAAGGATGAACAGCGCCGGCGCCAGGTTGGTGTAGAGCGTGCGCTCTTCCAGGCTGATGCCCAGGTAGATCAGCAGCCCGATGATCGCCTGCCGGTATACGTTGTCGTTGAACGCCCCCAGGGACTGGGTGACGAAGTACGGCAGGAAGCGCCGCTGGCCGAGCAGTTCAAACTGGTTGTGGGCCATGGGCTCCCCCGACGTGACCGCCGAAGCCTAGCAAACCCGGGGTCAGGCCCGCTGCAGGGCGCGCCAGCCGATGTCGCTGCGGTAGAAGGCACCGTCCCAGTGGATGTTGTCGGCGGCGGCGTAGGCGCGGCGCTGGGCGTCGGCGATGTCGCTGCCCAGGGCGCAGGCGCACAGGACCCGGCCGCCGGCGGTGACCACCTGGCCGTTTTTCATCGTCGTGCCGGCGTGGAAGACCTTGGCATCGGCACCGGGGTCGGTGGCCAGGCCGGCGATGACGTCGCCGGTGCGCGGCGTGTCGGGGTAGTTTTCCGCGGCCATCACCACGCCCAGGCTCGGGCGCGGGTCCCATTCGGCCTGCACCTGGTCCAGGCGGCCTTCGACGGCGGCTTCGACCAGGTCCAGCAGGTCGCTGCGAAGGCGCAGCATCACCGGCTGGGTTTCCGGGTCGCCGAAGCGCACGTTGAATTCGATCACCTTCGGCGCGCCGTCGGCCGAGATCATCAGGCCGGCATACAGGAAACCGGTGAAGGGCACGCCGTCGGCGGCCATGCCGCGCACGGTGGGCTCGACCACTTCGCGCATGATGCGCGCGTGCACTTCCGGCGTGACCACCGGCGCCGGCGAATACGCGCCCATGCCGCCGGTGTTCGGGCCGGTGTCGCCGTCGCCCACGCGCTTGTGGTCCTGGCTGGTGGCCATGGGCAGCGCGGTGGCGCCGTCGACCAGCGAGATGAAGCTGGCCTCCTCGCCGTCCAGGAATTCTTCGATGACCACGCGTGCGCCGGCCTCGCCGAAGGCGTTGCCTTCGAGCATGTCGGTGATCGCGGCCTCGGCTTCTTCGACCGTCATCGCCACCACCACGCCCTTGCCGGCGGCCAGGCCGTCGGCCTTGATGACGATGGGCGCGCCGTGGTCGCGCACGTGCTGCAGCGCCAGCGAGGCGTCTTCGAACACCGCGTAGTAAGCAGTGGGGATGCGGTGCCGGGCCAGGAAATCCTTGGCGTAGGCCTTGCTGCCCTCGAGTTGGGCGGCGGCGGCGGTGGGGCCGAAGATCGGCTGGCCGGCGTCGCGGAAGCGATCCACCACGCCCAGCACCAGCGGCGCTTCCGGGCCAACGACCGTAAGACCCACGCCCTCGGTTTCAGCCAGGTTGAGCAGGCCGTCGATGTCGGTGGCGCGCACATCGACGTTGCGGCAGCCGGCTTCGGTGGCGGTGCCGGCGTTGCCCGGGGCGACCAGAACTTCTTCCACGCGCGGCGACTGCGCCAGCTTCCAGGCCAGGGCGTGCTCGCGGCCGCCGGAACCGATCACCAGGACTTTCATCAACTTTCCCCGCGCTTGAAGTGTGGGCCCGTGCTCAGCGCGTGCAATCGGCCGAGGTGAGCGAGATCTCGAAAAAACGGTTGCCGTCCGTGTCCACGAAGCGGCGCTTGATGACCACCCCGCGCGCCAGCAGGAACAGCACGTCGGGCTGGTCGCACAGCGGCAGCATCAGGGCTTTTTCCGCCTGCGCCACCTGCCCGATGGCCGGATCGTCCGGGTTGGCGCGGCGGTTGAGGCTGCGGATGGTCGTGACCAGGTCGCTGCCTTCGAATTCGACGCGCTGCAGTTCCAGGCCCTGGGCGTAGGGGCGCGGCAGGCCTTTCTGGAATTCATCGACGATCGCCTGCATGCGCGCGGCGATCGCGACGGTTTCGCGCGCTTTCGCGGCACGCTGCTCGGCGAACCACCAGCCGCCGCCGATGATCGCCAGGCCGGCCACGAGGACCAGCGCGATGACCCAGGGTTTGGCGGGCTGGCCCGTCATCAGTGGCGGAAGTGCCGGCGGCCGGTGAAGACCATGGCCATGCCGTGTTCGTCGGCGGCGGCGATGACCTCGGCGTCGCGCATCGAGCCACCCGGCTGGATGACGGCGGCGATGCCGGCCTGGGCGGCGGCATCGATGCCGTCGCGGAAGGGGAAGAAGGCGTCGGAGGCCATCACCGAGCCCGGCACGACCAGGCCGGCTTCTTCGGCCTTGATGCCGGCGATCTTGGCGCTGACCACGCGGCTCATCTGGCCCGCGCCGATGCCGACCGTCTGCAGGTCGCGGGCGTACACGATGGCGTTGGACTTGACGTACATCGCCACCTTCCAGGCAAACAGCAGGTCGCGCAGCTGGGCCTCGGACGGTGCGACTTTGGACACGATCTTCAGATCGGCGGCGCCCAGCGCGTCGGTGTCGGCGTCCTGCACCAGCAGGCCGCCGGCGATGCGCTTGTATTCCAGGCCGCCGGCCGTGCGCAGCTCGCCGCAGGCCAGCACGCGCACGTTGGGCTTCTTCGCAAAGGCCGGCAGCGCGTCGGCGGCGATGGACGGCGCGATCACCACCTCGACGAACTGGCGCTTGAGGATTTCCGCGGCCGTGGCGGCGTCGAGCTCGCGGTTGAAGGCGATGATGCCGCCGAAGGCCGAGGTCGGGTCGACCGCGTGGGCGCGGTCGTAGGCGTCCATCAGGTTGCCCGCGACGGCGACGCCGCAGGGGTTGGCGTGTTTGACGATGACGCAGGCCGGGGCGTCGAAGGCTTTCACGCACTCAAGCGCGGCGTCGGCGTCGGCCAGGTTGTTGTAGCTCAGTTCCTTGCCCTGCAGGAAGCGCGCGGTGGCGACGATGCCTTCGCCGGCGCCGGCTTCGACGTAAAGCGCGCCGCGCTGGTGCGGGTTTTCGCCGTAGCGCAGGGCCGAAGCCAGCTGCAGTGAAGCGTGGAAGGTTTTCGGCCAGGCTTCGGGTTCGTCGGGGTTTTCAGCGCGAGGGGAAAGCCACTGGGCAATCTGGCCGTCGTAGGCGGCGGTGTGCGCGTAGGCCTTCGCGGCCCAGGCGCGGCGCATGGCCGGCGTGGTGCCGCCGGCCTGCAGCGCCTCGAGCAGGGCGCCGTACTCGGACGGATCAACCACGACGCTGGTGCGGGCGTGGTTCTTGGCGGTGGCGCGCAGCATGGCCGGGCCGCCGATGTCGATGTTCTCGATGGCGTCGTCGTAGCTGCAGCCGGGCTTGGACACGGTCTGCACGAAGGGATACAGGTTGACCACCAGCAGGTCGATCGGCGCGATGCCGTGTTCGGCCATCACCGCGTCGTCGGTGCCTTCCCGGCCAAGCAGGCCGCCGTGGATCTTCGGGTGCAGGGTCTTGACCCGGCCGTCCATGATTTCCGGGAAACCGGTGACTTCGCTGACATCGCGCACCGGCAGGCCGGCATCGCGCAGGGCCTTGGCGGTGCCGCCGGTGGACAGCAGGTCGACGCCCAGCGCGTGCAGGCCGCGGGCCAGTTCGACCACGCCGGTCTTGTCGGAAACGGAAAGCAGCGCGCGGCGGACGGGTTGGCGGTCGGTCATCGGGCACCTCTGTAAAGAGGGCGCGATTATACCGGGTCAGGCCAGGCCGTAGGCCTTGAGCTTCTTGCGCAGGGTGGCGCGGTTGATGCCCAGGCAGGCGGCGGCGCGGCTCTGGTTGCCTTCGCAGTGGCGCATCACTTCGGCGAACAGCGGCAGTTCGATCTCGCGCAGGACCACTTCGTACAGGTCGTCGGGGTCGCAGCCGTTGAAGTCGTGCAGATAGCGGCGCACCGAGCGGGAAACATGCTCGCGCAGGGGCGTATGGCCGCTGGGCGTCGTCGTATTGGTTTCCGCTCTGGCGGCGGTCGGGACATTCACTTCGGGTGCGCTCCACTGTTCTGGTCCGCTTCCGTGCGGAACCCGCCGGCCTGGCGACGGGGGAGAGGAGTCTACGTCAAACCTGCTTACGTCGCGACTGCCCTTTTGTCCAAGTTCAGTGGAAGTCGAACGTAAAGGCCACGGCCCGCTGGCCGGGATCAAGTATTTCCAACGTGGCGCTGGCCGACTGGCCCGGCGCGATCAGTTCGGTCGCCGGCGGGCTGCCCAGGTACTCAAGCGGCTTGAATCGGCGCAGGCCCAGCGCATTGCCGTCGATGTCGTGCAGTGCGAGTTCCATCACCGGCCAGGGCTGCGCCCAGCGGGCGTCGTTGCGGAAACTTGTGGTGATCAGCAGGGCGCGGTTGTCCTGCGGGTGCCGGCGGACTTCCCGGCTGGTCACACGGAAGGCGCCGGGTTCGTGCCAGGCCGGCAGGTCGCAGCCGAGCACGCCGCACAGGCTTTCCAGCCGCGGCCGCCAGGCCGGGTCGGTGGCCAGTCGGGCGCGGTCGGCCAGCATCAGCTGCAGGGCGAGGCCGGCGGCCAGGGCGACGGCCAGCGCCCACCATCCCCACGGGCGGGGAGTGCGGGGCGCGGGGGCATCGGGAGTGGCGAAGCGCGGGGGGCGGGGCGGCATGGCGCGAAGGATACCGGCTCAGCCGGCGCGGCGGCGGCCGGTGATGCGCATCCAGTCCCCTTCCTGCACGGCCTGCAGGTCGTCGAACCAGGCGGCGTAACGCTCAAGCAGCGCCGGTTCCTGCCCATGCAGGATGCCGGAAAGCGCGATCACGCCGCCGGGCTGCACGCGCGCGGCCAGGGTGTCGGCGAGGGCATCAAGCGCCACCGCCAGGATGTTGGCCACCACCACCGGATAGGTGGCCGGCGGTTCGTCTTCGGGCGCGTACACGGCCAGCCGGTCGCCCACGCCGTTGCGTTCGGCGTTGTCGGCGGTGGCGGAAAGCGCCTGCGGGTCGTTGTCCACGCCGACCGCGCGTTCGGCGCCCAGCTTCAGCGCAGCCAGGGCCAGGATGCCGCTGCCGCAGCCGAAGTCGAGCACCGTCTTGCCGGCCAGGTCCAGGGAATCGAGCCAGGCCAGGCACAGCGCCGTGGTCGGGTGCGTGCCCGAGCCAAAGGCCAGGCCGGGGTCGAGGCGCACGATGGCGCCGCCTTCCGATTCCGCAGGCGCGTCCATGTTCCAGGGCACGATCCAGGTGCGCTTGCCGAAGGCCAGGGGTTCGTACTGGTCCATCCAGGCGCGTTCCCAGTCCTGGTCGGCCACTTCGCGGAACTGAGCGCCGGCCAGGTCGAGTCCGCTGTCGAAGGCGTCGAGCGCGTGCAGCACCAGCTCCGGCACGGTGTCGCCGGGAAACAGCGCCAGCAGGGTGATCTGCGGCCACAGCGGCTGTTCGCCGACGCCGGGCTCGAGGACCGCGCGTTCGTTGGGCGTGCTGGCATCGGCGTCAAGCAGGGTGACCGACAGCGCGCCGATGTCCGACAGCGCGTTTTCAGCGCGGGCTTCGTCCTCGGCGCGGACGGTCAGGGCGAGTTCGAGGAAGGGCATGGCGGCCGGGGTGGGTCTGGGGCCGCCATTGTCGCATTGCCGCGGATCAGCCGTCGCTGGCGGCTGGCTGTTCCAGGCACCGGAAGGCCACGGCGACGTGCATGCGCGTTCTCTCCGCCGAAAAAGCTGCGTCGCCGTCCGGTTCCGCGTCCTCGGGTGGGACGACTTCCGTACCGGTGTCGATCCGCTCGATCACCATCGGCTTTTCGCCGCAATCCTCGGTGTAGGCTTCGCGAACCTGGTCGCCGATCAGGCGATTGGCCATGGCAATCGGCTTCTCGGCTCCGGATGTCCAGCCGTTTTTTGACTCCGCCCCTTCCGGTCGTGGCATCGCCACCAGATGGGGGGTGCCCGGCGCGATGGACTGGTGGTTGGGAAGGCGGTCCAGGCTGCAGGTGAACTGCATGCTGAGCACCTGGCCTTCTTCGGGTCGTGCGGCGTCCTGGGCGAAATGCTCGCCACCCGCTTCCAGGCTGAAGCCGCCCTGGGCACATTGCCCGCCGTCCATGGACAAGAGCAGTGCCGTGGAGTGGTCCCTGTAGGTGTAGCGACCATCGGCAAGGATTCGCGCTTCAAATCGTTTCGCACTGTTCCCGGCTGGCTCCAGTTCGACAAGCTGCACCTGGTCCATCAGGGCCTCACCGGGAATCCCGGTCCCCCGGTGGCAGCCCGATACGGCAAAAGCCACGGCCATCGAAAGAATGGTGCAGGTGATTCGGTTCACGGCTGGGACTCCTCGAGTTCTGGTTTCCTGCAATCCACAATGAAGCCTATGTAGGCATCGGCCGGGCGGTACCTCAGTTCGGAGTCGGCCGGAAGGGGCGGGAAGATGCCCACGGCCATCCGACTGAAGCTCGCGCTGCCCTCGCATTTTTCCATCCACTCCAAGGTGGCCTTGCCCAGCGCCTGTTCGATGGCCAGGTACTTCGGCTTCGTCGGGCCAAACCGCACCGGCTGCACGACAGGGTCGCGCGGGTAGCCCTGGATGCCTTCGTTGAGCCGCTCATGGAAGAGCCAGTGCATGTCTTGCTTGTTCAGGCCTTCAGCCAGGGTGAACTCGAAGTCCGGCGGCGGCGGGCAGGTGATGACGCGGCGGAAAACCGTACCCGGGGGATGCATCCGGGTTTGCTCGGCATCGGTGCGTTCGGCCGGTGACGAGGAAATCGTGGCGCCGCGGCGGCCATCCGGGCAGGTGACCCGCAATCCGCGCCAGAGCGCGAAGTCGGCCTCGCGCCAGTTGGCCTCGCGTTGGGATTCGACCATCAGCTCGTAGGTCCGGCCTTCGGTGTCGTTGCCGCTGAGCTCGGAACGGGTGGGTGTACCGAACTTGCCGGCAAGGTTTGCCGCGTCGCGCGGCGTCAGCGGAATCTTGTCCATGTCGCAGCCGGCCGTCAGGAAGATCGCGGCGAACGCGAGGGAAAGGATTGGTCGAGTCAGGGCCTTCATGACTCAGCCTCCGGTACTGGCCACGGTGCCGACTTCGCTCCATCGAGACAGTCCGTGATGAACCCCAGATAGGCATCCGGCGTTTGTTCGTCATCGTCCGGCGAAGGCTGCACGCCGAGCGACATATAGCTGAAGCGGAAGGCGTCAGGGCAGGTCTCCGCCTGTCCCTGCGCGAAAGCCGCCAGGGTCATCCTGACCTGTTCGAAAAGCGGCATTTCCGGCTTCGCGTGGAACGGGATAACGACGGTGCTGACCCGCCGCCCGCCGGCGCGCTCCTGGATGCGCTGTTCCACGAGGCGCGTGGCCTCAGCCGTGTCCAACTGCTTGTCGAAAGTGAATTGATAGGACGGTGGGGCCGGGCAGCGCTGCTCCATGATGAACAGTGTTCCCGCCGGGTACTCGTGGGTGTAGCTCGCGGTAGTTGACTTGTCGAGAGCAGGCTTGAAATCGAGGTCGTCGGCGAACTGGCCGTCCGGGCATCGGTTTTCGCGCGTTCGCCGGATCGTGGAGAGAGCCTGGCTCCAAGTCGCGGGCCGCCGTGATTCCAGCGTCCACCGATACCGCGTGCCTTCCTCGGTTTCCTCCAGCTTCTCCCTGGTCGGCGTACCGAAGGGCCTCGCCGCTTCGGCGGCATCGCGTGGCGTAAGCGGAATCTTGTCCGCGATGTCACAGCCGCTAAGAACCACTGCCATCGTTAGCGAAAGCAGAAAAGTTCCCTCACTTTTCAAGGATTTGGCTCCGGATTGGGTGTTTCAGCCCAACCCTATCGCTTTTTCCTTGCGCTCCGCCAGCCGCTTTTCCAGGTAGTGGATGTTGGTGCCGCCCTGCTGGAAACCGACGTCGGCCATGATGCGCTGCTGCAGCGGCACGTTGGTCTTGATGCCGTCGACGACCATTTCGCTCAGCGCCACCTTCATGCGGGCGATTGCTGTCGCGCGGTCGGGGCCGTGCACGATCAGCTTGCCGATCATCGAGTCGTAGTTCGGCGGCACCTTGTAGCCTTCGTAGATGTGGCTGTCCACGCGCACGCCGGGACCACCCGGGGCGTGGAAGTGCCGGATCAGGCCGGGGCTGGGCAGGAACGATTCCGGGTCCTCGGCGTTGATGCGGCATTCGATGGCGTGGCCATTGATGCTGATGTCTTCCTGGCGGATCGAAAGCTTCTGGCCGCTGGCGATGAGCAGCTGCTCCTTCACCAGGTCGACGCCGGTGATCATCTCCGTCACCGGGTGTTCGACCTGGATGCGGGTGTTCATTTCGATGAAGTAGAAGCGGCCGTTTTCGTACAGGAACTCGAAGGTGCCGGCGCCGCGGTAGCCGATGCGCACGCAGGCTTCGGTGCAGATGCGCCCGATTTCGGCGCGCTGCTCGTCGGTGATGCCGGGCGCGGGGGCTTCTTCGACGACCTTCTGGTGCCGGCGCTGCATCGAGCAGTCGCGTTCGCCCAGGTGGATGGCATTGCCCTGGCCGTCGGAAAGCACCTGGATCTCCACGTGGCGCGGGTTTTCCAGGAATTTTTCCATGTAGACCATGTCGTTGGAAAACGCGGCCTTGGCTTCCTGGCGCGTGGCGGCAATGGCCGTCAACAGCGCGCCTTCGGTGTGCACCACGCGCATGCCGCGGCCGCCACCGCCGCCGGCGGCCTTGATGATCACCGGGTAGCCGATCTCGCGGCCGTGCGCGATGCATTCGGCCTCGTCGTCGGGAAGCGGGCCATTCGAGCCGGGCACGCAGGGCACGCCGGCGTCCTTCATGGCGCGGATGGCTTCGACCTTGTCGCCCATCATGCGAATCACGTTCGCGGTCGGGCCGATGAACACGAAGCCGGACTTCTCGACGCGTTCGGCGAAGTCGGCGTTTTCGCTCAGGAAGCCGTAACCCGGGTGGATGCCCTGGGCGTCGGTGACCTCGGCCGCGGCGATGATCGCCGGGATGTTGAGGTAACTCTCGGACGACGGCGCCGGGCCGATGCAGACCGACTCGTCGGCCATCGCCACGTGCTTGAGGTTGCGGTCGACGGTGGAGTGCACCGCCACCGTCTTGATGCCCAGGGCATGGCAGGCGCGCAGGATGCGCAGCGCGATCTCGCCGCGGTTGGCGATGACGATTTTTTCCAGCATGGGCCGGTCCTCAGCTTATGACGAACATGGGCTCGTCGAATTCGATCGGCTGGCCGTTTTCGACCAGGATCGCGCGCACCGTGCCCGAGACGTCGGCCTCGATCGGGTTGAACATCTTCATGGCTTCGATGATGCCCAGCGTTTCGCCGGCCTTGACCTGCTGGCCGACCTTCACGAAAGCCGGCTTGTCCGGCGCGGGCGACTCGTAATAGGTGCCGACCATCGGCGAACGCACCGTGTGGCCGTCCGGGATGTCCCTGGTGGACTTGCCCACGGCTTCGGCCGACAGCGTGGCCGGGCTGGCCGGCGCGGCCTGGCGCGGAGCCTCGGCATGGTGGGCCACCGGGGCGGGCGCCGGCGCCGGGGCGTAGCTGACCGACGGCACGCGCGCCAGGCGGACGGATTCCTCGCCTTCCTTGATTTCGATTTCGGCGAGGTTCGATTCCTCGAGCAGGTCGATCAGCTTCTTTATCTTGCGAAGGTCCATGACGGCCTCGTCTTGTTGGTGATGGGGTTGGGAAGGGGCTCAGAGCCGCGCGATGGCGGCTTCAAGCGCGTAGGCGTAGCTGTCGGCGCCGAAACCGCTGACCAGCCCGACCGCCAGGTCGGTGAAATAGCTGGTGTGGCGGAACGGTTCGCGCGCATGCGGGTTCGACAGATGTACTTCGATGAAGGGCAGCGCGACTGCTGCAAGGGCGTCGCGCAGGGCCACCGAGGTGTGGGTGAATGCGGCCGGGTTGACCAGCAGGAAGGCAGTGCCGTCGCCGCGGGCGGCCTGCACCCGGTCCACAAGCGCGTGTTCGGCGTTGGACTGGAAGGCCTGCAGCTGGTGGCCGGCTTCGCTGGCGCGGGCGGTGAGGCGGGCGTTGATATCGTCCAGGCGCACGTGGCCATAGATGCCCGGCTCGCGTTCGCCGAGCAGGTTCAGGTTGGGACCATGCAGTACCAGGATGTTCGCCACGCCATGCCTCTCCCCGAGGGACGCACAGTCTGGGGGCAGGGCGGGTCAGTTGTCCAGACGATCGCCGCGACTTAGCGGATTTTAACGGGCGTTTGAATTCTCAGGGCCGGGCCCATTCGCGCACCGATTCGGCATCGGGGAAGGCGCCGTAGTGGGTTTTCAGCAGGCGGCCGTCTGCGTCGATGAGCACCGTGTAGGGCAGGATGCCGCGCCGGTTGCCCAGCTGCACCGAACTATCGCCCGGCCCGGGGTTTTCCACCAGCAGCTGGAACTCCACCGGCACGTCCTTGATGAAGGCCATGGCTTCGTCGCGGCTTTCCAGGGCGATGCCCATCACTTTGATGCCGTTGCCGCCCTGTTGCCGGGAGAAAGCGTCCAGGACCGGCATTTCCTTGCGGCAGGGGCCGCACCAGCTGGCCCAGTAGTTGATGAGCCGGGTCCGGCCCGGGCCGGTGACGGCCACCGGGTCGCCGCTGCGCAGGTCGGGCAGGGTCAGCGGCGGCGCCAGCTGGCCGACTTCGGTGACCACCATGCCGGGCGGCGCGGGTTTTTCCTCTGGCCACAGCGCCTGCTGGCCCAGCCACCAGCCCAGCCAGGCCGAAAGCCCGCCCAGCACCACGATCGCGGCCCAGGTGAAGACGGCATCGCGCTTCATCGCGCGGCCTCGGCCAGGGCGTCGTCGACGATGCCCTGGGTCAGGATG
>NZ_CAXBJS010000035.1:0-20582 GCF_963976025.1 uncultured Arenimonas sp. | reverse complement strand
CTACGCCCCCACCTTTCCCCCGGAATCCGCGCCCATGCCCGCCTGGTCCCTCGACCGCGCCCGCCACACCTACTCCATTCCCTACTGGAGCGAGGGCTACTTCGACGTGGACGGCCAGGGCCGCATGGTCGTGCGCCCGCGCGGCGCCGGCGGCCCCGAGCTGGCCCTGCCCGAGGTCGTGGCCAAGGCCACCGACGCCGGCCTGAAGCTGCCGCTGCTGCTGCGTTTCTCCGACATCCTGGGCGACCGCCTGGGCAAGCTGCAGGCCGCCTTCGGCCGCGCGATGAAGGACCTCGACTACCAGGGCGGCTACACCGCCGTGTACCCGATCAAGGTGAACCAGCACCGCGGCGTTGCCGGCGAACTGGCCGCGGCCGGTGGTGAAGGCTTTGGCCTCGAGGCCGGCTCCAAGCCCGAGCTGATGGCCGTGCTGGGCCTGGCCCGCCCGGGCAGCCTGGTCATCTGCAATGGCTACAAGGACCGTGAGTTCATCCGCCTGGCCCTGGTCGGCCGCAAGCTGGGCCTGGAAACCTTCATCGTCATCGAGAAGCCCAGCGAGCTGGCGATGGTCATCGAGGAAGCCAAGTCCCTGGACGTGAAGCCGGGCCTGGGCGTGCGCCTGCGCCTGGCCTCGCTGGGCGCCGGCAAGTGGCAGAACAGCGGCGGCGACAAGGCCAAGTTCGGCCTCTCGCCGCGCCAGGTGCTCGACCTGGTCGAACGCCTCAAGGCCGCCGACATGCTCGACACCCTGCAGCTGCTGCACTTCCACATGGGCAGCCAGATCTCCAACGTGCGCGACATCGCCAACGGCATGCGCGAAGCGGTGCGCTATTTCGTCGAACTCACCCGCCTGGGCTGCAACGTGCGCTTCATGGACTCCGGCGGTGGCCTGGGCGTGGACTACGAAGGCACGCGTTCACGCGGCTTCTGCTCGATCAACTACGGCCTCGACCAGTACGCCCACACCCTGGTGCAGCCGCTGGCCGAAGCCTGCGCGGAAGAAGGCATCGCGCCGCCGCGCATGGTCACCGAAGCCGGCCGCGCCATGACCGCGCACCACGCGGTGATGGTGGTCAACGTTTCGGAAGTCGAGCGGGCGCCCGAGGGCCAGGTGCCGCGTTCGGACGACGACGAGCCGTCGGTGGTCCGCCACCTGCGCGAAACCCACGCGGCCCTGGGCGAACGCCCGGCGCTGGAGCTGTTCCACGAAGCCCAGCACCACCTGGCCGAGGGCCAGGCCCTGTACGCGCTGGGCCAGATCACCCTGCGCCACCGGGCACGCCTGGACGACCTGTTCTACGCCATCGCCCACGCCGTGCGCGAACGCCTGACGGCGCAGGAACGCAGCCACCGCGACGTGCTCGATGAACTCAACGAACGCCTGGTGGATAAGTATTTCGTCAACTTCTCGGTGTTTGAATCGATCCCCGACGTCTGGGCCATCGACCAGGTGTTCCCGATCGTGCCGATCGCGCGCCTGGACGAAGTGCCCGACCGCCGCGGCGTCATCGCCGACCTCACCTGCGATTCCGACGGCCGCATCGACAGCTACGTCGAATCCGAATCGCTCGACAGCTCGCTGGCGCTGCACTCGCCGCGCGAGGGCGAAAGCTACCGGCTGGGCATCTTCATGGTCGGCGCCTACCAGGAGACCCTAGGCGACATCCACAACCTGTTCGGCGACACCGACACCGCCAACGTCGAGCTCGGCGAAGGCGGCGGTTACTCCGTGTCGCGCCAGCGCAAGGGCGACACCACCGACGTGATGCTCGACTACGTCGGCTACGACCTCAACGAACTGCGCATCGCCTACAAGGCCAAGGTGGACGCCGCCGGCCTGCCGCCGGCCGAGGCCGCCAAGCTGCTGGTGGACCTGGAAACCGGCCTCACCGGCTACACCTACCTGCACGAGGAAAACGCCTCGGGAGCGAAGTCGTGAGCGTGGGTTTCATCGGCCTGGGCGCGATGGGCGCACCGATGGCGCGGCACCTGCACGGGCGCGGCCTGCTTGCCGTGGTAGGAAACCGCACGGCCGCGAAGGCGCAGGCACTGGCGGCCGAGCTGGGTGTCGCCGCAGCGGCCTCGGCCGCCGACTTCGCCGGCTGCGACGTGGTCGCGCTGTGCGTGTCGCTCGACGCCGACGTGCTGGAAAACGTGCAGGCCCTGGCCGAGGTGCTGGCGGCAGGTGCCGTGGTCATCGACCATTCGACGGTGTCGGTCGATACCGCGCGCCAGGCCCAGGCGCTGCTCGCGGCGCGTGGCATCGGCTTCGTCGACGCGCCGGTGTCCGGCGGCGTCGAAGGCGCGCGCAACGGCAAGCTTTCGGTCATGGCCGGCGGCAGCGAAGCGGACCTGGCCAAGGCCCGGCCCGTGCTCGAGGCCTACGCCGCGCGCATCACCCACATGGGCGATACCGGTGCCGGCCAGGCCACCAAGGCGGTGAACCAGGTACTGGTGGCGGGCATCAACGAAGCGGTCTGCGAAGGCCTGGCGCTGGGCGAAAAGCTGGGCCTGGACCCTGAAAAACTGCTGCCGACCCTGATGGCCGGCGCCGCCGGCAACTGGTTCCTGGAAAAACGCGGCGCCACCATGCTGGCCAACCAGTTCGTGCCCGGCTTCAAGTGCGGGCACCTGCTCAAGGACCTGCGCATCGTCGAAGGCATGGCCCGCGACGCCGGCGTGCAGGCGCCGGTGGTGGCGCAGGCGCTTGCCGACTACGCGCGGCTGGTCGAACAGGGCCAGGGCGACGCCGACACCTCGGCGCTGATCACGCTCAAGCGCGGCTGAACGGCACGCGGTCGGCGGCAAGCCATTCCATCGCCTGGTCGCGGTCGAAAAACAGCCGCATGAAGTGGATGCCCAGGTTGCCGCACTGCACGGCGTAGAACTCGAAGTCGCCGCGCGTCGGGCCGTCGGCATCGATCAGGATCGCGATGCGCAGGTCGTTGCCGAAGCCGGCGTCTTCGCCGCGCTTGGGCATGTCGAATATTTCGGCCGCGCCCAGGGCCAGCCGGGTGCGGCGATGGTCGATGAGGAAACGCGCCGCGCGGAACTGGTGGCCGGCCATCACCGCGTCGCGGGTGAGGTCACGCAGCATGGTCCGGTCGTGCAGGCCTTCCGCGGTGACCTGCACCACGTCCTGGTCCGCCAGGTGCTCGATGTTCCAGCCCATCGCGCGTTCCTCCGCGCCTGAACCTTATTCCGCCCTGATCGCCAGGGCCTCGATGCCATGGTCGCCCAGCGCGCGCTTTGCGGTGGCCAGGCTGGCGGCGTTCGGGTAGGGACCCAGACGCACGCGGTAGATGGTACCGCCTTCGATCTGCGCCGATTCCACCCGGGCCAGTTCGCCGGTGAGCGCGATGCGCGCCTTCAGGGCTTCGGCGTCGGACGAGGAGCGGAAGGCGCCGGCCTGGATCAGGTAGCGCACGCCGTCGGTGGCCGGCGGGGTTTCAGGGCTCGGCGGCGCTGCGGCTTCGGCCCGGGCCTGGGCATCGAGCTCGGCGTCGGGGATCACCACTTCCTTGTCGCGCAGCACGTCGTAGAAGTCGTACTTGGGCTTACGCGGTTCGGGCGCGTCCTGGGCAACGGGTTCGTCGCTGGCGACCGGCGCGCGCGCCTGCGGGTCGGGCTTGGGCAGCAGCTGGCCGACGTCGCCGCCGTTGCGCATCAGCAGCACCACCACGATGACGGCGCCGCCGACCAGGCCGCCGAGCAGCCAGACCCAGCCGGGCGTGCCCTGGCTGCCGTTGCGTTTCGCCTGGTTCTTGGATCGGCGGGCCATTACATCTTCTCCGGGGCAGACACGCCCAGCAGGGCCAGGCCGTTGGCGAGCACCTGCTGGGTGGCCTTGGCCAGGCCCAGGCGGGCGTTGCGCAGCTCTTCGTCGGCGACCAGGATCGGCTGGGCGTTGTAGAAGGCGTGGAAGGCCGCGGCCAGCTCACGCAGGTAGTTGGCGACGATCTGGGGCGCGCGGCCCAGGGCCGCGGCTTCCACGACTTCCGGGAAGCGCATCAGTTCGTCGATCAGCACGTCCTCGTGGGGTTCCACCAGGCGCTGGCGCGCGGCCTCGCAGGCGCCGCGGTTGTAGCTCAGCTGGCGCTCGGCCAGCTGCGCGAACAGCGAGCTGACGCGGGCGTGGGCGTACTGGATGTAATACACCGGGTTTTCGTTGCTGCGGCTCTTGGCCAGGTCCAGGTCGAAGTCCAGGTGCTGGTCGTTGCCGCGCATCACGTAGAAGAAGCGCGCCGCGTCGGTGCCCACTTCCTCGCGCAGCTCGCGCAGGGTGACGAAGCTGCCGGCGCGGGTGGACATCTGCACGCGTTCGCCGCCGCGGAACAGGATGGCGAACTGCACCAGCTGCACCTCGATCTTCGTCGGGTCCAGGCCCAGGCCCTGGGCCGCGGCCTTCAGGCGCGCGACGTAACCGTGGTGGTCGGCGCCGAAGATGTAGATGGCGCGCTCGAAGCCGCGTTCGAACTTGCTCAGCAGGTAGCCCAGGTCCGAGGCGAAGTAGGTGGTGACGCCGTTTTCGCGGCGCACGACGCGGTCCTTGTCGTCGCCGAAGGCGGTGGCGCGGAACCACAGTGCGCCGTCCTGTTCGTACAGGTGGCCTTGTTCTTCGAGCGTCTTGATGGCGCGATCGACGTAGCCCTCGGTCATCAGGGAACGTTCGGAGAAGAAGTTGTCGTGGTTGACGCCGAAGCCGGCCAGGTCGTCGCGGATGTCGCCCAGGCACCAGGACAGGCCGGCGTCGAAGACCTGCCGATAGCCGGTTTCGCCCAGCAGCTGCTTGGCGCGTGCGATCAGGGCATCGACGTGGGTTTCCTTGTCGCCGCCCTGGCCTTCGTCGGGCGGCAGGCCGTCGGTGATCTCGATGGCGCTGTGGCGCAGGCCGTCGCCGGCCTTGGCGCGCAGGCCGCGGGCGATGTCGACAACGTATTCGCCCTTGTAGCCGTTGTCCGGGAAACGCACGTTGACGCCGCCCAGCTCGTGGTAACGCAGCCACACCGACACCGCCAGGATGTCCATCTGGCGGCCGGCGTCGTTGACGTAATACTCGCGCTGGACCTTGTGGCCGGCGGCGTCGAGCAGGCTGGCCACCGAGGCGCCGTAGGCGGCGCCGCGACCGTGGCCGACGTGCAGCGGGCCGTTGGGATTGGCGGACACGAATTCCACCGTCACCGATTCGCCGCTGCCTTCGGGCGCGCGGCCGTAGTCCTTGCCCAGCTCGAAAACGCGGCGGATGGTGCCCAGGCGGCAGCCGCGGGCCAGCGTGAAGTTGATGAAGCCGGGGCCCGCGATGGCCACCTTCTCGACGTGCTGCGATTCGGGCAGGGCGGCGACCAGCAGGTCGGCCAGCTCGCGCGGCTTCATGCCGGTGGGCTTGGCCAGCAGCATCGCCACGTTCGAGGCGTAGTCGCCGTGCTCGCGCGTCTTGGTGCGTTCGACCACGAAGGCGGGGGTCGGCAGGTCCTGCGGCAGGCGGCCATGCCGCCTGAGATCAAGCAGGGCCTGCGCCACGAGTTCGCGAAGGTGGTCTTTCACGGCTTTTTGGATTCCACGGGGGTGAACTGGGCATTGTATCGCGCCCGGAGGCGGGTGCTGTCATGGGGCTGTCACTCCGGGGCCCGACAATGCCCGGGCACGCACAGACACGTGCTCTCTCTAGAACTTTCGGACTGGCCAGCGGGCCGGGTTCCGGGGCAAGGGTCGGCCATAAGCCGGCCCTTCTTTTTTTGGTTCAGCCCGCCTCGGCGGCGGCCAGTTCGGCAAACGCGTCCAGCACGGCCTGGCCGTGGGCCGGCGGGGCCCGTTCGAAACGCTGCTGCAGCGCCGCCGACACCCGGCGCACGCCCGGGCCGTTGGCCATCTTGCCCGGCCCGTACACCCGTTCACCTTCACGGCTGGCGAAGCGGTGCAGTTCGAAGAAATAGGCCATCTGGCCCCGGCTCAGGAAGCCCAGGCAGGGCAGGCCGCTTTCGGCGTGGCCGAGGGCGCGGCCGGACCGGCGCTCGCGCTCGCGGCACAGGCGCAGGGCGCTGTCGGCCAGCAGGTCGAAGGATTCGCCGACGTTGGCGGTGTCGAGGTCGGCGGCCAGGCGGCCCAGGCGTTCGCCCCGGCGGGCGGCCGGGTCGCTGGTCCAGTCGGGGCGTTCGCCGTCGAGCCAAAGGCCCAGCCCGCGGGCCAGGGCACCGCCGGCGGCCGTGGCCAGTTCGGCGGCCTCGGGGTGGGGCAGCGGTCGGGCGTCGAAGGTGCTGCCGGCGATCATCAGCTCCAGGGTGACGAAGCTGTCGCGGTCGGCCTCGGGCGAAAAGCCGCAGGCCGACAGGATGCGGAAGGTTTCGGCGATGGAGGCGGCTTCGTTGGCGCCCACCGGCCCCGGGGGGTCCAGGGACTCGCGCTGGCGCAGGTCGTGGCAGGCGCTGAACAGCAACGGCGCCAGCGAGCCGTGGCCCAGGGCGTCGATGACGTGGCCCAGGCGGCGCTCGGCGACTTCCATGACATGGGCTTCGCAGTGGTAGTCGTGCAGGTCGTCGCCCAGGTGGCCGTGGCGCAGGCCCAGCCGGGCAAGGCCCAGCACGGCGACATCGACGTGGCGCTGCAGGTTGGCCGGGTCGAAGCCCGGGCCGGCGGCGCGGGCGGCCATGGCCTCCAGGCGCGGCACCAGGCTGGCATCGCTTGCCGATAGCCGGCGCCGGGCCGACTCCGCATCGGGCAGGGCCGCCTCGACGGTGTCGCCGGCGAAAAGATTTGAAACCTCGAGGATCACGCCTGCTCCCGAGCGTTTTGCCCTTGCCTGCCCGGAGTATACGTAGCAGCAGGCCGGGGGCAGCCAGTGCAGCGGTCACAGGGCGCCCAGCCGGGCCATCGAACAGGCGGGCCCGTCGCCGACGATGAAGTGGTCGAGCAGCCGCACCTCGACCAGGCCCAGGGCCTGGCGCAGGCGGGCGGTGACCGCACGGTCGGCGGCGCTGGGTTCGGTGCAGCCGCTGGGGTGGTTGTGACCCAGGATGACCGCCGCGGCGTGGTGGACCAGGCAGCGCTGCACGACCTCGCGCGGATGCACTTCGGCGCCGTCCAGGGTGCCGCGGAACAGTTCCTCGAAGGCGATGACCCGGTGCCGCGTGTCCAGGAACAGGCAGGCGAAGACTTCGTAGGGCAGGGCCCGCAGCCGGCGCGTGAGGTAGTCGCCGGCCTTGCCGGGGTCGGTAAGTGCTTCGCCCCGGGCCAGGTCCTGGGCCAGGTGCCGGTGGCCCAGTTCGACCACGGCCGCCAGCCGGCAGGCCCGGGCGATGCCCAGGCCGGGTAGCCTGGCCAGGGCATGGGCGGGTTGGTCGAGCAGGCCACGCAGCCCGCCGGCTTCGGCGAGCAGGCGCCGGGCCACCGCCACCGCGTCGGCGCCGCGCTGGCCGGTGCCCAGCAGCAGGGCCAGTACTTCGGCGTCGGACAGCGCCGCCGCGCCCTGGGCGAGCAGCTTTTCGCGCGGTCGTTCGGGTTCGGGCCAGTCCTGCAATCGCATGCCGGCAGGGTGGCCCGCCGCGCCGCGCCGGGGCATCGGGGCGTTCGGGCGCTTCGGGTAAGCTAGGTGCGTTCAGCAAGGTAAGGAAACCCGGTGGACGAGCTGAAGGGACAACGCATCCTGCTCGGCGTCAGCGGCGGCATCGCCGCCTACAAGGCGGCCGACCTGGTGCGCCGCCTGCAGGACGCGGGCGCGGAAGTGCGCGTGGTCATGACCGAAGCCGCCCGCCATTTCGTCGGCACCACCACCTTCCAGGCGCTGTCCGGCCACCCGGTGCGCTGTTCGCTCTGGGACGAGGCCGCCGAGGCCGCGATGGGCCATATCGAACTGGCCCGCTGGGCCACCCGCGTGCTGGTCGCGCCCGCCACCGCCAATACCCTGCGCCGGCTGGCCCAGGGCCATGCCAACGACCTGCTTTCGACCCTGTGCCTGGCCAGCGAGGCGCCGCTGCTGGTGGCGCCGGCGATGAACCGGGTGATGTGGGCGCACCCGGCCACCCAGGCCAACCTGGCCACCCTGGTGGCGCGCGGCGTGCAGGTCATCGGCCCGGGCAGCGGCGGCCAGGCCTGCGGCGAGGTCGGCGAAGGCCGGCTGTCCGAACCGGCTGACATCGTCGCCGCCGTCGCCGCCAGCCTGCGCCCGCCGCGCCTGGCCGGCCGGCGCATCCTGGTCAGCGCCGGCCCGACCTTCGAAGACATCGACCCGGTGCGTTTCCTGGGCAACCGCAGCTCCGGGAAGATGGGCTTCGCCGTGGCCGACGCGGCCCGGCGCATGGGCGCCGAGGTCACGCTGGTCGCCGGCCCGGTTTCGCTGCCGACGCCGCCGGGTGTCACCCGCATCGACGTGCGCCGCGCGGCGCAGATGCACGCCGCCGTGCTGGCGGCGCTGCCCGGCCAGGACGCCTACATCGGCGCCGCCGCCGTCGCCGACTACGCGCCGGCCGAAACCCTGCCGCAAAAACTGAAGAAGTCCGGCGACAGCCTGACGCTGACCCTGGTGCGCACCGCCGACATCCTGGCCGACGTGGCCGCGCATGCGGCGCGCCCGCGCCTGGTAGTGGGTTTCGCCGCCGAAACCAGCGACCTGGAGGCCTACGCCCGCGACAAACTGCACCGCAAGGGCCTGGACCTGATCGCCGCCAACGACGTTTCGCGCCCGGGCCAGGGCTTTGAAACCGACGACAACGCGCTGTCCGTGTTCTGGCGCGACGGCCGGCACGACATCGGCCACGGCCCGAAGTCGCGCGTGGCCACCGAACTGCTGCTATTGGTCGCACAACGCCTGGAGGCCATGGAATGACCGTCGAGATCCAATTCAAGCGCCTGGACGAACGCCTGGGCAGCGAGTTCCCGTTGCCCGACTACGCCACCGCGCATTCAGCCGGCATGGACCTGCGGGCGATGATCCAGGCGCCGCTGGAGCTTGCGCCGGGCGAGGCCGAACTGGTGCCGACCGGCCTGGCCATTCATATCGGCGACCCCGGACTGTGCGCCACGATCCTTCCGCGCTCGGGCCTGGGGCACAAACACGGGCTGGTGCTGGGCAACCTGGTCGGGCTGATTGATGCCGACTACCAGGGCCCGCTCATGGTGAGCCTCTGGAATCGCGGGAAGAAACCGCTCACCATCAGCCCGGGGGACCGTGTCGCCCAGCTGGTCTTCCTGCCCGTTGCCCGGGCAGCGCTGCGCCAGGTGGACGAATTCGAACTCAGCGCGCGCGGCGAAGGTGGCTTTGGCCACACGGGCACGCGCTGATCGGGGCGGGCAACCGCACCGGAACCAGGGGGAAGCATGAAATCGTCGGGAAACAACGCGCTCAAATCCATCAAGCCGGCCTGGCTGCTGGCCGCCCTGGCCCTGCTCGCGGCCGCCTGGTTCGCCTGGGCCGGCGTCCAGGACCTGGGCGCCACGCGACTGCAGTCGCAGGTGGACGCTGCGCGCGCCGACGCCGGCACCGGGGTGGTCAACCGCCTGCAGGCCGCGGTGTCACAGCTCGAGGACCGGCGCGGCCGGCTTGCGCTTTCCACGGCGCTCCAGCGCGAGGACATGGAATCGGCCGAAGGCGTGATCAAGGGCGGCTGGGCCGAAGTCGAAGCCGTTGAATGGCATGACCCGGGCCTGGATGCGCCCTATGCCGACCCCAAGGCCTTTGGCTACGGCAAGCTGGGCGTGCTGGAACTGGCCTTGCAGGACAACACCACCCGCGCCGCGGTGGTGATGGACGCCGGCGGCCCGCGCCTGGCCCTGGCCGCGCCCGTGCTGGCCGACGGCCGCGTGCTGTCGGTGGTTTACGTGCGCCTGCCGCTGGCCACCGTGACGGGCCCGCTGGAATCGGCCGAGATTTCCGAGGGCGCCTACCTGGCGCTGCGCCAGGGCCGCCACAGCGTCTTCGAGCGCGGCAATACCGAACTGGCCAACGGCGCCGAATTCGGCGCCGTGCCAGTGGCCGGCACCCGCATGCGCGTGGTCGCCGCGGCGCCGGCGGGCAGCGGCGGCATGCTCAGCAATTTCCTGCTGGCGGGCCTGGGCCTGCTGGTGGCCGCCGGGCTGCTGCTGCAGCCGCGCCTGAAGCTGCGCCGCAAGTCGGGCGACGACGACGAAGCTGACCAGGCGCCCGCGGCCAATGCCCCGACCCTGGCCGAACTGCAGGCCAGCGGCCAGGTCAAGGCGCCCGAGCCCGAGGCCGGCAGTGGCATGCAGAAACCGCCGATGCCGCCGATGCCCGACGGCCCGGCCCGCGCCGTGCTCGACCGCAGCATCTTCCGCGCCTACGACATCCGCGGCGTGGTCGGCAAAACCCTGGACGAAGAAACCGCGCGTCTGATCGGCCAGGCCATCGGCAGCGTCATGCACGCCCAGGGCGCCAAGGCGATCGTGGTCGGCCGCGACGGCCGCCTGTCGTCGCCGCGCATGGCCGCCGCGCTTATCGACGGCCTGCGCCGCGCCGGCCGCGAGGTCTTCGACATCGGCGAAGCGCCGACGCCGGTCACCTATTTCGCCGCCTACCACCTGCGCGCGGGCTCCTGCGTGTCGGTCACCGGCAGCCACAACCCGCCGGACTACAACGGCTTCAAGGTCGTCATCGAAGGCGAAACCCTGGCCGGCGACGCCATCCAGAAGCTGTACGAACGCATCGTCGAAAACGACCTGCACCTGGCCGACGAGCCCGGCCTGGCCAGCAAGCGCGACATCGCCGAGGACTACATCAACCGCATCGCCGGCGACATCCAGATCGAGCGCAAGATCAAGGTTGTCGTCGATTGCGGCAGCGGCATCGCCGGCGCCTACGCGCCGCAGCTGCTCGAGGCCATCGGCGCCGACGTCGAGCCGCTGTTCTGCGAAGTGGACGGCACCTTCCCGCACCATCACCCCGACCCCAGCGACCCGGCCAACCTCCGCGACCTGGTGAACGTGGTGCAGCGCGTGGACGCCGACCTGGGCCTGGCCTTCGACGGCGACGGCGACCGCCTGGGCGTGGTCACCAAGTCCGGTGAAATGATCTACCCGGACCGGCTGCTGATGCTGTTCGCCGCCGACGTGCTGGAACGCAACCCGGGCGCCTGCATCATCTACGACGTCAAGTGCACCGGCCACCTGGCCATGCACATCCTGCGCCACGGCGGCAGCCCGCTGATGTGGAAGACCGGGCATTCCCTGATCAAGGCCAAGATGCGCGAAACCGAAGCCGAGCTGGCCGGCGAGATGAGCGGCCACTTCTTCTTCCGCGAACGCTGGTACGGCTTCGACGACGGCCTTTACGCCGCCGCGCGCCTGCTCGAGATCCTGTCGAGCCGGGCCGAGACGCCGCAGGAAGTGTTCGACACCCTGCCCAAGGGCGTGTCCACGCCGGAGCTGAAGATCGAGGTCGAGGAAGGCCGCCAGTACACCTTCATCGAGGATTTCCTGGCCAAGGCGAAGTTCGAGGGCGCGCGCCTGGCCACCATCGACGGCCTGCGCGCCGACTGGCCCGACGGCTGGGGCCTGGTGCGGGCCTCGAATACGACGCCGGTGCTGGTGCTGCGTTTCGATGCCAAGGACGAAGCGGCGCTCGAGCGCATCAAGGGTGCGTTCCGCGAGCAGCTGCTGGCGACCGATCCTTCCCTGCAGCTGCCGTTCTGACCGCCTGAGGCGGTTCAGCCGGTCGGGTCTTCCCCGGCCGGCGCGGCGGCTTCGGGAGCGGCCGGCGATTCGGCTTCGCCGCTTCCCTTGAGCTCGTGGAAGCGCTGGACCAGGTATTCCAGCTCCTGGTCGAGCTTCATCAACTCGGCCTGTTTCACGACCAGCATGTGCTGCTGCTTGGACATTTCCTGGCGCAGCTCGCGGATGGTCGCGGCCTGCTTGGCGTTGACCGGGCGGCCGCCCAGTTCGGCTTCGGAGGCGTCGGCCAGCAGGCTGGTCAGGCTGTTGCGCTGGCTGCCGATGCCGGCCTCGATGGCGTTGAGGTTTTCCTGCATCAGGGTGACGCGCACGCCGTAGGAGCGGCGCAGGTCTTCTTCGGTCTGGAAGGAGGCCAGCATGGCTTCTTCGGTCTGGCGCTCCTTTTCGTCGGCGCGCCGCTGCACTTCCTGTTCGGCGGCCAGGCGGTCGGCTTCGGCCTGTTCTTCGGGCGTGAGCGCGCGGCCGACTTCACCGGTGGTGCGGCCGCTGCTGGCGCTGATCTCGGTGCGGGCCTGTTCCAGTGCTTCGGGCGGCAGGGTGTCGGAGAACTGGACCTTGCCGTCCTTGTCCACCCAGCGGTAGAGCTTCTTGGCCTTGTCCTCGCCGGCGGCGGCGCCGGAGGCAAGCAGGACGGCGAGGGCGATGCAGGTCAGTCGGGTCTTCATGCGGGGGCTCCGGCGTTCAGCGACGGCTTCCATAGGCCGCACGATACGCCACCAGGGCGTCCTTGTGCCCGGCCAGCCCGGGCCGCTCGTCGGCGTGGGCCAGCAGTTCGTCCAGGCCGGCGACGGCATGAACGGGCAGGCCGAACTCCGCCGTGACTTCTTCGGCGGCCGAACGTTCACCTTCCTGGCCGCGTTCCTGGCGGTCGAGCGCGATCAGCACGCCGCAGGCTTCGCCGCCGGCGTCGGTAATCGTGCGGATGGATTCACGGATGGCGGTGCCGGCGGTGATCACGTCGTCCACGATCAGCACCCGGCCGCGCACCGGCGCGCCGATCAGGCTGCCGCCCTCGCCGTGGGCCTTGGCTTCCTTGCGGTTGAAGGCCACCGGCACGTCGCGGCCGCGCGCGGCCAGCGCCACCGACAGCGCGGTGGCCAGCGGGATGCCCTTGTAGGCGGGCCCGAACAGCATGTCGTAGGCCAGGCCGGAAGCATCGAGCGCGTCTGCGTAACACTCGCCCAGGGCCTTGAGCGCAGCGCCGGAGTCGAACAGGCCGGCGTTGAAGAAATACGGGCTGGTGCGGCCGGACTTGAGGGTGAACTGGCCAAAACGCAGGACCTGCCGGTCCAGCGCCAGGTCCAGGAAGCGGCTCTGGTGCGGTTTCATGGGGCGACCCGGTGGGCAAAACCCGATTGTGCAACAGCCGGCCCGCCGCGGGCACCCGCGCCGGCGCGGGTTTGGGCTAACCTTTCCGGTAAATCGAACGGGTCCCCCCACCTTGAGAATCATCAGTTTCAACGCCAACGGCATCCGTTCGGCGGCCAGCAAGGGTTTTTTCGACTGGCTGCCGGGGCAGGACGCCGACATCGTCTGCATCCAGGAAACAAAAGCCCAGGAGCACCAGCTCGGCGCCCCCGACCTGCGCCCGGCCGGCTACCACGCCCATTTCCGCGACGCGACCACCAGGAAGGGCTACAGCGGCGTCGGCATCTACAGCCGGCAGGCGCCGGACGAGGTGCTTACCGGCCTGGGCTGGCCCGACTTCGACGAAGAAGGGCGCTACATCGAGGCGCGTTTCGGCAACCTCAGCGTGGTGTCGCTGTATTTCCCGTCCGGTTCGTCGGGCGATGTGCGCCAGGACTACAAGTTCCGCTGCATGGACTGGATCATGCCCATCTTCGACCAGTGGCTGGCCAGCGGCCGCGACTACGTGATCTGCGGCGACTGGAACATCGTGCACACCCGCAAGGACATCCGTAACTGGACGTCCAACCAGAAAAACTCCGGCTGCCTGCCCGAGGAGCGCGCCTGGCTCGACAAACTCTTCAACGAGCGCGGCTGGGTCGACAGCTACCGCCACCTGCGCCCCGATGGCGAGGACTACACCTGGTGGAGCCAGCGCGGCGCCGCCCGCGCCAAGAACGTTGGCTGGCGCATCGATTACCAGGTCGTGTCGCCGTCGCTGCGCGACCGCCTGCGCGACTGCAGCATCCACCCCGAACCCAAGTTCAGCGACCACGCGCCCTACCTGGTGGACTACGCGTGAGCCTTACCTGGCTCGACCGGCTGGGCGCCGGGCTCAAGCCCTACGTGCAGCGCGAGCCGATCGCCGCGCTGATGCTGGGCATTTCCTCGGGATTTCCCTACGCCATGATCGGCGCCACGCTGACCACGCGCCTGGCCCAGGACGGCATCGACAAGAAGGCGGTGACGGCGTTTTCGCTCGCCTTCCTGGTCTACAACATCAAGTTCCTGTGGGCGCCACTCGTCGATTCGGTGCGGCTGCCGCTGCTGGGCCGCCTGGGCCAGCGCGTGTCCTGGCTGGTGCTGGCCGGCACGCTGGCGATGGCCGCCGTGACCTGGCTGGCCTTCCTGGACCCGACGGCCAACCTCGGGCTGTTTGCCATGGCGGCGGTGGCGGTGGGCGCGGCCGGCGCCACCTACGACATCGTCATTGATGCCTACCGCATTGAAACCCTGAAACCCGAACAGCTGGGCGTGGGCTCGGGCTTGTCCCAGTACGGCTGGCGCATCGGTTCGGTGGCCGCGGGCTCGCTGGCGCTTTACGTCGCCGCCCGCCATGGCTGGTCGCTGGCCTACCTGCTGTGCGCGGCGTTTGCGCTGCCGGCGATGCTGACCGGCCTGGTGCTGGGCGAACCGGCGCGCCACGTGGTAATCGCCACCCATCGCGGCCTGCGCCAGGCCTGGGAAGCCACCGCCGGCCCGCTGCTGGAATTCTTCCGGCGCCGCGGCGCGTTCCTGGTTCTGCTGTTCGTGCTGCTGCACAAGATCGGCGACACCCTGGCCAACCTGACGCTGCGGCTGCTGCTCAACGACCTGGGATTCACCAACGACGAAATCGCCACCTACGACGTCGGTTTCGGCTTCGTGGCGATGCTGGCCGGTATTTTCCTGGGCGGCATGATGTACGCGGCCATCGGCATGAAACGTTCGGTGCTTGTCGCGCTGGCGCTGATGGCGGTGTCCAACCTCAGCTTCGCCTGGCTGGCGTCGGTCGGGCATTCGAACGCCCTGCTGGCCTTCACCATCGGCTTCGAGAACCTGGCCAGCGGCATCGGTGGCGTGGTCGTGGTCGCCTATCTGTCGGCGCTGTGCAACCTGGCCTTCACCGCCACGCAGTTCGCGCTGCTGTCGGCGGCGGCCAGCGTGGTCGGGCGACTGGTCACCGGCACCACGGCCGGCGCGCTGATCGAATCGCTGGGTTACGTGCAGTTCTACCTGCTCACCACCGTCGTGGCGCTGCCCGGCCTGCTGCTGTATCTGTTCATGCTGCGGGCCGGTCTTATCGAACAATCCCTGGGCGACGCCGGCTACCGGGGCAACGCTGGCTGAATCCCCGGCCTTGCCATCGTCGCCCGTGGCCGTATGCTGGGCGTCCCCCCGAGGATCGAGGCCATGGCCGACTTCCTGTTGCGCGACATCGACGAGCGTATTGCCGAGCGCATCAAGGAGATGGCTCGCCAGAAGGGCTGGCCGCTCAACGACGTCATCCTGCACCTGCTCAAGCAGGCCCTGGGCATCATCGAACCCGAACCGGCGCCGGAGCCGGGCGACATCGCCCGCCTGACCGGCTCCTGGAACGACGACGAAAGCCGGGCCTTCGCCGAGGCCATGGAAGCGCTCAACAGCCTGCCTGACGACGCCCCGTCGTACATGGCGCCGCCGGCGAAGAAGCCGGGCGAGTAGGCGACCGCGCCCTCAGGCGCGGTGGATTGCACCCAATATGCGCGGCCCGCGGGCGCCGGTGACCGCCGGCAGGTTGCCCGGCCGGCCGGCCAGGGTTTCCCGGGCCAGCCAGGCGAAGCCGGCGGCTTCCACGAAATCAGGATCGATGCCGACGCTGGCCGTGCTGGCCACGGTGACGCCGGCCAGCCGCGCCGCCAGGCGCCGCATCAGCTCCGGGTTGTGCACGCCGCCGCCGCAGGCCAGCAGGCGGCTGCAGTCCGGCATTTCCCGCAGCAGGGCATCGGCCACGCTGGCGGCGCTGAGTTCGCACAGGGTGGCCTGCACGTCGGCCGGCGACTGCCCACCCAGCCGGGCCTGCAGCCACTGCAGCTGGAACTGGTCGCGGCCGGTGCTCTTGGGCGGCGGCAGGGCGAACCAGGGGTCGGCCAGCAGCGTCGCCAGCAGCGTTTGATCCACCTGGCCCTCGGCGGCAAAGGCGCCGCCGCGGTCATAGGGTTGCTGGCGATGCACCAGGCACCAGGCGTCCATCAGGCCGTTGGCCGGGCCGGTGTCGAAGCCGCGGACCTCGCCATGGCGCGGCATCAGGCTCAGGTTGGCGATGCCGCCCAGGTTGAGCACCGCGCGGTCTTCACCAGGGTCGCGCAGCACGGCCGCGTGGAAAGCCGGCATCAGCGGCGCGCCCTGGCCGCCGGCGGCGACGTCGCGGCGGCGGAAGTCGGCGACGGTGGTGATGCCGGTGGTTTCGGCGATGACGCTGGCGTCGCCCAGCTGCTGGGTGAAGGGCGCGGCGCCGCGGGGGTCGTGGCGCAGGGTCTGGCCGTGCGATCCGATGGCGGTGACGTCACCGGCGGCCACGCCGGCATCGGCCAGGGCCTGGCCCGCGGCCTGCGCGAACGCCTGGCCAAGCCGGGTGTCGAGCCGGCCGACCTCGTCCAGGCTCAGCCGTGCGTCGGCCTGCGAGAGCCGCAGCACGTCGGCCAGCAGATCCGGGGGCAGGGCATAGGTGCGGCCGAACAGCACCCGTGCCGACGGCTCGAAGCGCACCAGGGCGGCGTCGATGCCGTCGGCGCTGGTGCCCGAGATCAGGCCAAGAAAAAGCCCGCCGTCGGTGGCGGCGGGCTTGAGAGGGTCGCCGGAAGGCGCCATGGCGTCAGCGCGAGGCCAGGCGGGTTCCGCCGACGCGCTTGAGCTGGGCCATGGCCGGGGCCGTGGCGGCGCGGAAGGCGGCCAGTTCGGCGCCGGTCAGCGGATCGGGCTTGGGCATGGTGACCGTCAGCGGGTCGCGGTGGGCGCCGTTGACGCGGAATTCGTAGTGCAGGTGCGGGCCGCTGGCCAGGCCGGTGGCGCCGACGTAACCGATGGTGGCGCCCTGCTGCACGCGCTGGCCGACCTTGTACTTGCCCAGGCGGGACATGTGCGCATACAGCGTGGTGTAGCCGCGGCCGTGGTCGACGATGATGGTGCGGCCGTAACCACGCTGCCAGCCGGCGAAGGCGATGCGGCCGTCGCCGGCGGACATGATCGGCGTGCCGGTGACGGCGGCGTAGTCCACGCCTTTGTGCGCGCGCACGGTGCCCAGCACCGGGTGCTTGCGGTTGGGGTTGAAGCGCGAGCTGATGCGGGCGAACTCGATCGGCATGCGCATGAAGCCTTTCTTCAGCGGCCGGCCGGCGAGGTCGAAATATTCCGCCTTGCCCTTGCGCTCGAAGCGCAGGGCGGTGAATTCCTTGCCGCGGTTGTGGAAGCTGGCGGCCACCAGGCCACCGCTGCGCAGGCGTTCGCCGTCGCGCCAGATTTCTTCGTAAACCACCTGGAAGCTGTCGCCGACGCGCAGGTCCTGGGTGAAGTCAATGTCGTAGGAGAAGGCGTTGGCCATTTCGTTGATGACCGCCGGGCCCAGGCCGGCCTTGGCGCCGGCCGCGTAAAGCGAGCTGTCGATCTCGCCGCTGGCGATCATGACGCGGCGCTCGAGCGGGCGCTCGATCACCTTCTCTTCGTACTTGCCACCGACCAGCTGGATTTCGACGTTGGCGCCTTCGTCGCGCTCGAAGCGCAGGCCGCGCAGTTCACCGGCCGGACCCAGGTCGAAGCCCAGTTCGGCGCCGGCGCGCACCCGCGAAAGCGCCTTCTTGGCGCTGGGCAGGTCGAGCACCTGCAGCATCACGGTGGCCGGCACGCCCATGTCGGAGAACACCGCGCCCAGGGTTTGGCCGTTTTCCACCGTCACCGACTGCCAGGCCGGACCGCTGGCTGCGGCCGGGGACGGGTCGTCCTTTTCCGGAGGCGGCAGCGCCAGTTCGACCACGCGCCGGACCTCGGCTTCTTCAGCCCCGCGCATGGCGGAGGCGAAACCGGGGATGATGGTGGCAACGAGCACGGCCAGGGCGGCAAACAGGCTGGCGAGGATCCAGTGATCCCGGGACCAGCGGCTGGGGGAAAACATTTCGCGGTGTTGCAAGGGCTTCCCCCGCCAAGTGGTGATGTCGGGCTACGATAACCAGCAATAAATACCAGCGTCAAACCCTTGTCCCTGCTGGATTTTTCCGTCTGCTCGCTTTAACTTTACATTAACCTCAGTTTAACCACGGCCGCCTGGCCGACCCTGCCCCGGAACGCCCCATACATGTCTGACATCGACCACGCCCTGGAACTGATCGGCCGCGGCGCCGACGAGATCCTCAAGCCCGCCGAACTGGCCGCCCGCCTGCGCGAGGGCCGTCCGCTGCGGGTCAAGGCGGGTTTCGACCCGACCGCGCCCGACCTGCACATCGGCCATACGGTGCTGCTCAACAAGATGCGGCAGTTCCAGGACCTGGGCCATCGGGTGATCTTCCTGATCGGCGACTTCACCGGAATGATCGGCGACCCCACCGGCAAGAACGCCACCCGCAAGCCGCTCACGCCCGAGGACGTGGCCGCCAATGCGCGAACCTACGAAGACCAGGTGTTCAAGGTGCTCGACCGCGAGCGCACCGAAGTGCGCTTCAATTCCGAGTGGTTCGGCAAGATGGCGGCGGCCGACATGATCCGCCTGGCCGGCCAGCACACCGTGGCCCGCATGCTCGAGCGCGATGACTTCGCCAAGCGTTATGCGGCGCAGCAGTCGATCGCCATCCACGAATTCCTCTACCCGCTGGTGCAGGGCTACGACTCGGTGGCGCTGGAGGCCGACGTCGAGCTGGGCGGCACCGACCAGAAGTTCAACCTGCTGATGGGCCGCGGCCTGCAGGAACACTACGGCCAGAAGCCGCAGGTGGTGCTGACCATGCCGCTGCTCGAAGGCCTGGACGGCGTCAACAAGATGTCCAAGTCGCTGGGCAACTACATCGGCATCAACGAACCGGCGATCGACATCGTCACCAAGGCGATGAAGGTCGGCGACGAGCTGATGTGGCGCTGGTACGAACTGCTGAGCTTCGACGTCTCGCTTGCCGCGCTTGCACGGATGAAGCAGGACGTCGCTTCGGGCGCGCTCAATCCGCGTGACGCCAAACTCGGCCTTGCCCGCGAACTGGCGGCGCGTTTCCACGGCGCCGCTGCGGCCGAACAGGCCGTCGCCGGCTGGCACGCGGTGGTGCGCGGCGAAGGGGATACGTCGCTGCTGCCGCAGTCCGACATCGCCGTGCCGGCCGAAGGCCTGCGCATCGCCGCACTGCTGGTAGCCGCGGGCCTGGTGGCTTCGAACTCCGAAGGCAATCGCAAGTTGAAGGAACGCGCGGTGCGCATCGACGGCGAGGTCTTCGAAGATCCGCAGCGCCTGTTCACCGCCGGTTTTGAAGGCGTGTTGCAGGTTGGCAAGCGCAACTTCGCGCGGGTGCGCCTCACCCAGGCCTGAAGCCCGCGCCCGGACACGGAGGCGCGATGGACGGTCTGTTCGAAAACTGGCAACTGCAGCTGCAGCTGGTCGGCACCATGCTGGTAGCCATGATGCTGGGCGGCGCCATCGGCTACGAGCGCGAAATGAAAAACCGGCCTGCGGGCTTTCGCACGCACATGCTGGTGGCCGGCGCCGCGGCCTTGCTGGTCGGACTGGTGGACCTGCTGGCGCACCGCTATTCGGCCGAGGTCTACAGCGACCTGGTGCGCATCGACCCGATACGCCTCATCGAGGCCATGGTCGCGGCCGTGGGCTTCCTGGGCGCCGGCACGATCTTCCGCAACGGCAGCGAGTCGGTCATCACGGGCATCACCACGGCCGCTTCGCTGCTGATGGTCGCGGTCATAGGCATTGCCGTGGGCGTGCACAGCTACGTGCTGGCGGTGGGCGCAACCGCGTTGACCCTGGCCGTACTGGTGCTCCTGGGCTGGCTGGAACGCCGCCGCAGCAAGGCAGGCGACACCCCCTCTTCCCAATCCTGATCCATGCCGCTATAGTTCGCGGCCCTCGACGGCCCGGACGGCGCTGGGGGGGCGGAAATAAGTCGGCGCGAAGGTGTTGACGTCCTCCGAAACTCTCGTATAATGTGCGGCTCCCTTGAGCGAAACGCCCTGGGATGGCAGGCCGGAAGGCCGCCGGGTTTGATGATCTTTGACAGTGTGCGCAGGAAATTTGTGCGGGCGCCTGCTGGGGATGGATGAGTCCATTTCTTGCAGACGTTCAGCCAAGAGCTTTAAGTCAATTGAGTTATCAAGCGATAAGAAGTCAAGGTCGAGCATCTGCAGACAAAGCTTTAAGCTTTAACTGAAGAGTTTGATCCTGGCTCAGAGTGAACGCTGGCGGCAGGCCTAACACATGCAAGTCGAGCGGCAGCACAGGAGAGCTTGCTCTCTGGGTGGCGAGCGGCGGACGGGTGAGGAATACATCGGAATCTACCCAGTTGTGGGGGATAACGTAGGGAAACTTACGCTAATACCGCATACGACCTACGGGTGAAAGCAGGGGACCTTCGGGCCTTGCGCGATTGGATGAGCCGATGTCGGATTAGCTAGTTGGTGAGGTAAAGGCTCACCAAGGCGACGATCCGTAGCTGGTCTGAGAGGATGATCAGCCACACTGGAACTGAGACACGGTCCAGACTCCTACGGGAGGCAGCAGT
>NZ_CAXBJS010000034.1:0-20703 GCF_963976025.1 uncultured Arenimonas sp. | reverse complement strand
TGTCGCCGCGGCGGCCGCTGATGACCAGGATGCCGTCGCCGCCCGAACCGTGCGCGGGCTTGACCACGAAGCTTTCGCGGCCCTCGAGCTTCTTGTGCAGTTCGGCGATTTCGTGTTCTTCGCGCACCACGGCGTACAGGTCGGGCACGGGCAGCCCGGCCTTGATGGCCAGCTTCTTGGTCAGCAGCTTGTCGTCCACGCGCGGGTAGAACTTGCGCGGGTTGTACATCAGCACGTAGTGGGCGTTGCGCTGGCCGATGCCGACCAGTCCGATCTGGCGCAGCCGGCGGGCGACCTTGAAGGGGTTGAAGAAGGCCATGGCTCAGGCCTTGGTTTCCGGTTCGGGCTTGGCCGGCGGCGGCACGATCGGGTCGGGATCGCGGGCCAGGGCGCGGAAACGCAGCAGTTCGTTGAGCCGGTAGCCGGAATAGCGGCCGAGCACCAGCGCCAGCGCGAACAGGATCAGCAGCACTTCCGGATAGACGAAGACCAGGTGTTCGAGCGGCTGCCAGCTCATCACGACATAGGCCAGGGCGGCGACCACCAGGGTGCCGATGCCTTCGCGGATGGCGGTGCCGGCGCCACGTTCGTCCCAGGCCACCGACATGCGTTCGATGGTCATGGCCATGATGACCATGGGGAACAGCGCGACGCTGAGGCCGACTTCCAGGCCCAGGCGGTTCGACAGCACGCTGACGGCGGCCATCAGCAGCACGACCAGGATCAGGATGGCGGTCAGGCGCGGCACCAGCAGAAGGCGCAGGCGTTCAAGGTAGAAGCGCACCAGCAGGCCGAAGCCCACCACCACCACGAACAGCGAGATGCCGGCGACCAGGGCGGTTTCGCGGAAGGCCAGCGCGATCAGCACCGGCATGAATGTGCCGTAGGTCTTCACGCCCACCAGGTTGCGCAGCAGAAGCATGATGAAGGCGCCGATCGGCACCATCAGCAGGATGCGGTAGGTCTCCTGCGCCTGCAGCGGCAGGCTGAGCAGCGAATAGCGCACCAGGTTCGCGTCGCGCACTTCGAGGCGGCGCTCGGCGGTGGCCATGGCGTCGGCCAGGTTGGCCTTGACGGTGAAGGCCAGGGTCGACGGCGGATCGCCTTCGATGGTTAGCAGGGGTTTGCCGGTGGCGTTCCACAGGAACAGGTCGGAAGGCCGGCCCTCGGCCGTGGTGCGCGGGTCGAGCATGGTCCAGGCCAGGCCGTCGTGCACCAGCAGCCAGGACTGCATGCGGGCTTCGACGCCCGGGTCGATGCCCTCGCCCGCGGGCATCAGCTTCAGGCCGTGCACCACCCGCGCGGGAATGTTGCGGATGGCCAGCAGCTGCACGACGAAGTTGCTGCGGGCGCTGTCGTCGGTGCCGTGCAGTTCGCGCAGCAGCGCGACCTCTTCGCTGGGGTCGGTTTCGTTGAGCCGGCGCAGCAGTTCGCGGGCATAGGTGACGGTGTTCGACGAGCGTTCGCGCACCTGGTCGAGCAGGGTGTTGGCGGCGGTGGCGTAGGGCTCCTCGAACTCGGGCTGCGGCACCAGTTCGGGTTCGAAGTCGAGCTCGGCCGTCGCGCCTTCGTCGGCGCGCACCACGGTGGCGCGGTAGTACAGGTCCTGTTCGCCGACGGCGCGTCGGATCGCCCACTGCACTTCGCGGCCGCTGTCGGAGGTTTCGGGAAGGTTGGTGTAGTTGCGCGCGACGAAACGCTCGTCGAGCAAGGTGAAGCCTGGCGTTGTTTCGGGCAGCTGCAGCGTGACCGTGTTGGCGGCCTTGCGCGGCTGGTACTCAACGTGGGCCTGCAGCGTCCACACCTGCACCTGGGCATCGGGCTGCAGCGGGAACTCGAGCACCTTCCATTTGTAGTAGATCGCCGCGGACGCGGCGACGACGATGGCCAGTGCCAGCAGGTAAAGGTGTCGCTTGCTCATAGGGTTCCCGGTTGGATTCCAGCGCGGCGCCGTGCCCCTGCGGCCGCGCGGCGTGCCAGTGTAACCCCGGGTTGTATCAAGTCGGGAACACCGCCAGCGCCATCGCGGTGGCATTGCAGGCGGCATGGGCGACGAAGGCGGCCCAGAACCGGCCCGTGCGCAGGTAGACCAGGCCAAAACCCATGCCCATCACCAGGTAAACCGCCAGGATGCCCAGCCAGGCGGCCAGGCTGCGGTCGGCGCCCTGGCCCACTTCGTGCAGCAGGGCGAACACGGCCGAGGTGGCGACCAGCCCGGCCAGGGCGCGGCCGGCAACGGCGAAGCGGCGCAGCAGCACATGCCGGAACAGCAGTTCTTCGGCGAACGGACCGATGACGACGACCATCAGCCAGGTCAGCCACGGCCATTGCCGGTTGAGCGCGTTGATCGGTTCGGCATTGCTGGGCGACAGCGGCGCCTCGACGCTGCGCAGGCCGGCGTCGATGGCCAGCACGGCGGCCTGGATGCCGATGCCGGCGACCAGCGACCAGGCCAGCGCCGGACGCAGCGGCGCGCGCGGCAGTTCGCCGGCGATGGCGCGGCCGCGCAGGGCCCAGGTGGCCAGGGCGGCGAGCAGCATGGCCAGGATCGCGGCGACGGTGATCTGCGGCAGGACCGCCTGCATCACCTCCTCCGACGACCTGCCCGGCTGGGCCATGGTTTCGAATATCACCAGCGGCGTGATCAGCAGGACCGAGGCCACCAGCAGGAACAGCACCGACAGCACGGCGTCGATGCCGAAGCCCAGCCAGGGCCGCGGCGGGCGCGGCACCGGAGCCGGCAGCGCGGGGGGCGCCGCGGGCGCAGGTGCCTGAACCGGATTGTCGGACGGGCCGCCCGCAGGCGGCATGTCCTCAGACGTCGAGGTTGGCGACACGCAGGGCGTTGTCTTCGATGAACTCGCGGCGCGGCTCCACCACGTCGCCCATCAGCGTGGAGAAGATTTCGTCGGCGGCGACGGCGTCTTCGATGCGCACCTTGAGCAGGCGGCGCGTTTCCGGGTTCACCGTGGTTTCCCACAGCTGCTCGGGATTCATTTCACCCAGGCCCTTGAAGCGCTGGATCATGCGGCCTTTCTTGGCTTCTTCGAGCAGCCATTCCTGCACCTGCGCGAAGCGCGTGACCGGCTGCACGCGGTTGCCGCGGGTGATGCTGGCGCCGGGCTGGATCAGGCCTTCGAGCGCGGTGGCGACTTCGGTGAGCTGGCGCAGTTCGCCGCCCAGCAGCTGGCTGGCGGGCAGCGTCTGCGTGGACGCCAGGCCGTGGTGCTGCTTGGCAATGACCAGCGCGGCCGGCACGTTCTGGTCGGCGTCAGCCGCCTGCACCGACACCGTGTAACGCGCACGGCCCAGGCCGGTGGCGTTGAGGCGGCGCTCGAGTTCGGTAGTCCAGGTATCAAGCGCACCGGGGGTGGCGAAACCTTCGGCCGACAGCGGCGGCATTTCCAGCATGGCTTCGAGCACCGGCGTATCGACGCGGTGGGCGAAACGCGCCAGGGAATCACGCGCGGCGACGTAGTCGAGCAGCAGTTTTTCCAGCGCGGCGCCGGACACCGGCGGCGCGCCTTCCGACGGGCGCAGCTCGGCGCCTTCGACGGCGTTGTTGGCCAGGTAGGCGTTGAGCGCCGCGTCGTCCTTGAGGTAGAGCTCGTTCTTGCCCTGCTTGAGCTTGTACAGCGGCGGCAGGCCGATATAAACGTGGCCGCGCTCGATCAGGTCCGGCATCTGCCGGTAGAAGAAGGTGAGCAGCAGCGTGCGGATGTGCGAACCGTCGACGTCGGCGTCGGTCATGATGATGATGCGGTGGTAGCGCAGCTTGTCCGGGTTGTATTCGTCCTTGCCGATACCGGTGCCCAGCGCGGTGATCAGCGTGCCGACCTCGGCCGAGGCCAGCATGCGGTCGAAGCGCGCACGTTCGACGTTGAGGATCTTGCCGCGCAGCGGCAGCACCGCCTGGTTCTTGCGGTTGCGGCCCTGCTTGGCCGAACCACCGGCCGAGTCACCCTCGACGATGAAAAGTTCGGACAGCGCCGGATCCTTTTCCTGGCAGTCGGCCAGCTTGCCGGGCAGGCCGGCGATGTCGAGCGCACCCTTGCGGCGGGTCAGGTCGCGAGCCTTGCGCGCCGCTTCGCGCGCACGCGCGGCGTCGACGATCTTGCCGGCGATGGCCTTGGCTTCGTTCGGGCGTTCCTGCAGGAATTCTTCGAGCTTCTGGCCGATGACCGATTCAACGGCCGGGCGCACTTCCGAGCTGACCAGCTTTTCCTTGGTCTGCGAACTGAAGCTGGGGTCGGGCACCTTCACCGACAGCACGGCGATCATGCCTTCGCGCATGTCGTCGCCGGACAGGGAAATCTTGGCCTGCTTGGCGATGCCGTTCTGTTCGATGTAGTTGCTCAGCGTGCGGGTGAGCGCGGCGCGGAAACCGATGAGATGCGTACCGCCATCCTTCTGCGGGATGTTGTTGGTGAAGCAGAACATCGTTTCCTGGTAGCTGTCGGTCCACTGCACGGCGATGTCGACGACGATGCCGTCCTTTTCACCAGAAGCTGAGATAACTGTTTGATGTAGCGGGGTTTTTAGGGCCGACAGGTGTTCCACGAAGCTGCGGATGCCGCCTTCGTATTCGAAGACGTCGCGCTTGCCTTCGCCGCGCTCGTCGACCAGTTCGATGCGCACGCCCGAGTTGAGGAAGCTCAGTTCGCGCAGGCGCTTGGCCAGGATGTCGTAGTGGAACTCAACGTCGGTGAAGATCGCGGCGCTGGGCAGGAAGCGCAGCTGGGTGCCCTTCTTGTTGCCCGAGGGACCCACTTCCTTGAGCGGGTACACCGGCTCGCCGAGCGCATATTCCTGCTGGTAGTGCTGGCCGTCGCGCCAGATGTCCAGCCACAGGCTGGACGACAGCGCATTGACCACCGAGACGCCGACGCCGTGCAGGCCGCCGGACACCTTGTAGCTGTTGTCGTCGAACTTACCGCCGGCGTGCAGCACGGTCATGATGACCTCGGCCGCGGATACGCCTTCTTCCTTGTGGATGTCGACCGGGATGCCGCGGCCGTTGTCGGACACAGAGCAGGAACCGTCGGCGTGCAGGGTGACCTGCACCGCGTCGCAGTGGCCGGCCAGGGCTTCGTCGATGGCGTTGTCGACGACCTCGAACACCATGTGGTGCAGGCCGGTGCCATCGTGCACGTCGCCGATGTACATGCCGGGCCGCTTGCGGACGGCTTCCAGGCCGCGCAGCACGGTGATCTTGCTGGAGTCGTAGTTGTTGTTGGCGGGGATCGGCGGATTCGGGGTGTCGGTCATCGGAGGCGTGTACTCGGGTCCACGGCGGTCCGCCGGCGCCCGGTGGGGCGGCACAGCGAGCCTATAAATAAGGTGTCCGAGTATAGCGCGTGGCGGCTTCACATGGCACACGCGGCCGTTCCGCGGCAATGCGCTCCCGGGGAGCGGGTTCAGGTGATTTGCCCCCCTGCGGCCAGTCAGGCCGTAGTGGGCATTCCCTGTGGGAGGGACTTCAGTCCTGATGCCTTTGCGTCAAAAGCCTTCCCGCGCCTTCCCTGGCTTCAAATCGCCCGCAGTTCCCCGCGTTCCACGTGGAACCTCGCCTTGGGTTCCAGAGGCCCGGACAGGATGGCCGGCGCTTCCGTGGCCGTCAGGATCACCTGGGCCCCGGAGTCCAGCACGGCGGCCAGGGCGTGGCGCAGGTGGGTCTGGTCCAACTCGGACGCCAGGTCGTCCAGGCAGACCAGGGGCCATTCGCCCCGGTCGGCGGCAAAGGCCCGGGCCTGGGCCAGTACGCAGGCCAGGGCCGTCAGTTTCTCCTGACCGCGGGACAGGGCCTCTTTCCCGGGCAAGGCGGGGTAATCCACCCGCCAGTCCGCCCGGTGCGGGCCGACGCTGGTGTAACCCAGGACCAGGTCCCGGTCCCGGGCCAGCAGCAGGGCATCGGCCAGCGGATGTTCGGATTGGCGCCAGCCGGGCAGGAAGCTCATGCCAGCCTGGCCGAGTTCGGGCAGGAACTCGGCGGCGGTGGCGGCCAGCACCGGCTCCAGCCGGGCCAGATAGTCGGCGCGCAGGCTGCTCAGGCGCTGGCCGGAATCCACCAGCTCCAGGTCCCAGGGATCCAGGGCACTGGCCGCCGGCCCACGCTTGAGCAGGGCATTGCGCTGCTTCAGGGCCCGGGCGTACCGCCGCCAGGCCGGAAGGAAGCTCGGTTCCACGTGGAACAGGGCCCAGTCCAGGAAGCGCCGACGGTGTTCGGCGCCCCCGGCAATCAGTTCGTGGCTGCCCGGTTCAAAGCTGACGACGGCCAGCTCGGCGCACAGCTCCGTCAGGCTGGGCGCCGGCGCCCCGTCCAGCCGGGCCTCCCACTCACTGCCGGTATGGCGCAGGCCGGCCCGGCGGGAACGGCCCTGGCCGTCCTGCCACTCCGCATAAACCGAAAGCGCCGGTTGGCCGCTGCGCACCAGGCCGTCGCGCACGCGCCCCCGGAAGGACCGGCCGTAGCCCAGCAGGTGGATGGCCTCGACCAGGCTGGTCTTGCCGGCGCCGTTGCCGCCGGTCACCAGGTTCAGGCCGGCGACGGGTTCGAAGCGGACCTCGGCCAGGCAGCGCAGGTTCTGGACGTCCAGCCGGGTCAGGCGCATGGCGGGCAGGGGCCTCGGACAGCGGCACCGCAGGCAGGCGGGGGCCGGAAACGACACCGCCCGGCAGAAGCCGGGCGGCAATCAGGAGCAGAAAACCGCCGGGTCACAGCCGCAGCGGCATCACCACGTGGCGGCTGCGCTCGTGGCTGGCCTCGCGCACCAGCGCCGAGGAGTTGGCGTCGCGAAGCAGCAGGATCACCGTGTCCTCGCGCAGGGCGCTCAGCGCGTCCAGCAGGTAGGTCACGTTGAAGCCGATGCCCAGGCCGTCGACCTTGGTTTCGGCCTCGATTTCTTCCTGGGCCTCTTCCTGCTCCGGGTTGTGCGCCACGATGCGCACCTGGCCCGGGCTGATCTCGAGCTTGACGCCCCGGTACTTCTCGTTCGACAGGATCGCCGCACGCTGCAGGGCAGCCCGCAGGCCTTCGCGGTCGAGCTTCACTTCCTTGTCGGCGCCGATCGGGATGACCGCGTCGTAGTCGGGGAAGCGGCCGTCGATCAGCTTCGAGGTAAAGGTGACGTCTTCCCGGCGCATGCGCAGGTGGTTGCGGCCCACTTCCAGCTCGACCTCGCGCTCGCCGCCTTCAAGCAGGCGCTGCAGTTCCAGCACGCCCTTGCGCGGCACGATGATCTGCTTGCGGGTCTGGGCGCCGGCGGGCAGGGGCGCTTCGCACAGGGCCAGACGGTGTCCGTCGGTGGCGACACAGCGCAGGCTGTCCTCGCGCAGGTCCAGCAGCAGGCCGTTGAGGTAATACCGGACGTCCTGCTGGGCCATGGCGAACGCGGTGCGTTCGATCAGTTCCTTGAGCGCGGCTTCCGGCACCCGGATGCGTTCGACCAGGTCCAGGTCTTCAACCGCCGGGAAATCGTTGGCGGGCAGGGTGGCCAGGGTGAAGCGGCTGCGCCCGGCCTGCACGGTGACCTTGTCGCCGGACTGGCTGATCGTGACCTTGCTGCCGTCGGGCAGGGCCCGGACGATTTCGAAAAGCTTGCGCGCCGGAATCGTGGTTTCGCCCGGCTGGGCGTCGTCCACGTCGGTGCGGGCAATCATTTCGACTTCCAGGTCGGTGCCGGTCATCGACAGTTTGTCGCCTTCGACCGTGACCAGCAGGTTGGCCAGCACCGGCAGCGTCTGCCGGCGTTCGACCACGTTGACGACCTGCTGCAGGGGTTTGAGCAGAACTTCTCGCGTCAGGCTGAAACGCATGCGATTCCCCAAGCTCCAATGAGTGGATAAATCAAAAACTGGTGGTGGTAGTGTCGCCGAAATCGCGGGATAACACGTCCAACCGTTTGTTTTTAAACAGAAAACTGGTACTGCCAAGTCTGTGCGTTGCGGCCTTGGGATCCTGTGGAAACCTGTGGATAGTTTTCCGTCCCTGGAATTGCCCCCAACTTATACACAGCCCGCCCGGGGATGAGTTCCACGGCCGGCGTTCCACGTTATTCGCTCAGTTTGCGCAGCAGCTTTTCCCAGTCCTCGCGCAGCTTGCCGTCGATCTCCCGCAGTTCACGGATGACCTTGCAGGCGTGCATCACGGTGGTGTGGTCGCGGCCACCGAAGGCATCGCCGATTTCCGGCAGGCTGTGCTCGGTCAGTTCCTTGCTAAGCGACATCGCCATCTGCCGCGGGCGCGCCAGTGAGCGCGTCCGCCGCTTCGACAACAAGTCCGCCATGCGCAGCTGGTAGTAGTCTGCCACGGTCTTCTGGATGTTGCTTATGGAGACCGCCTGCTGCTGGGCCCGCAGCAGGTCGCGCAGGGTTTCCTGGGCGAATTCCACCGTGATCGGCCGGGCCATGAAGTTCGACCGGGCCGCCAGGGTGTTCAGGGCGCCCTCGAGATCGCGCACGTTCGAACGCATGCGCTTGGCGATCAGGTAGGCCACGTCCTCGGGCAGGCGCAGGGAGCGCTCGGCGGCCTTGGCGGTGAGGATGGCGGCGCGGGTTTCGAAATCGGGCGGCTCGATGGCCACGCTCAGGCCCCAGGTAAGCCGGGTCTTGAGCCGGGTTTCGAGGTTTTCCACTTCGCGCGGGTAGCGGTCGCAGGTAAGGATGATCTGCTGCTTGCCGTCGAAAAGCGCGTTGAAGGTGTGGAAGAACTCTTCCTGGGTGGTGTTCTTGCCGGCGAAGAACTGGATGTCGTCGATCAGCAGCGCGTCCACCTGCTGGAACTGGCGCTTGAACTGGTCCATGGACTTCTCCTGCAGCGATTTCATCATCGCGCTGAAGAATTGTTCCGAGCGCAGGTACAGCACCCGCATGCCCGGGTTGTTGCGGCGCATGAAGTTGCCGGCCGCATACATCAGGTGGGTCTTGCCCAGGCCCGAACCCCCGTACAGCAGCAGCGGGTTGTAGGCCTTGCCCGGGTTCTGGGCCACCTGCAGCGCCGCGGCACGGCCCAGCTGGTTGCTGCGGCCCTCGACGAAGTTTTCAAAGGTGTAGTGCGAATCCAGGTTGCCGGTGAATTCAGCGCCCCCGGCGGCGCGCGGGCGCCCCGACCCGGCCTGGGCGGGGGCGGCGGCCGGGCTGGCCACGGCGCGCTGCATCGAGCCCACGGCCAGGGCCACGGCGGCGGGGGCGCCGGCGAAATGGGCCACCAGCTCGCGGATACGGGCCAGGTAGTGCTCGCGCACCTGGTCGACCACGAACTCGTTGGGGGCGTAGAGGGTCAGGCCGTCGGCGTGGGTTTCCACCTGCAGCGGCCGAAGCCAGGTGTGGACCTCTTCGGCGGGCAGTTCGGCTTCCAGTCGTTCCAGGCAGCGAGGCCAGGCAGCATCCATGTTCAAGCGAAATTCCGGGCGACAGCACCGCGTGGGCGCTGTGGATAAGTGTTCGGGGCCGTGCAGTCTAGCGCCGCCTCGCCCGGTCCGCCATGCAATCGAGAGTTGACGACCCCCACGGGAAACCGCTATAGTCCGCGGTCTTTTCCGCCCAAAAACCAACCGGGGTGCCCCATGGCCACCAAGCGCACGTACCAGCCCAGCAACCTCAAGCGCAAGCGCGACCACGGCTTCCGCGCCCGCATGAAGACTGCCGACGGTCGCAAGATCCTCGCCCGTCGTCGTGCCAAGGGTCGCGCCCGCCTCGCGGTCTGACGCGTCGCCGCCGGCTTTCCGGCGGCCGCCTGACGGGCTGTGAATAATCTTCCGCCCGTCCCGCCGAGCGACTTCCCGCCGAACGCGCGTCTGCGCGTATCCGCCCAGTACCAGGCGGTGTTCAAGGCAGGTCGCCGGCTCTCCAGCCCACAGCTGAGGTTGTTTGCCCACGTCCGGGCCGAGGCCACCGAGCCGCGGCTCGGCGTTGCCGTGTCCAAGAAAGTGGACAAACGCGCCGTCGGCCGCAACCGCATCAAGCGCATCGCCAGGGACGTCTTCCGCCGCGAACGCCACCGCCTGCCCGCCGGCGACTACGTGCTGATCGCCCAGCCGGGCGCGTCCGCGCTGGACAACCCGGGCCTGCGCGAACAGTGGCTGCAGCTGCTGGAAAGGGCGCGGTCGTTGAAGCCCACCGCCCCTGCCGGCACAATGCCTGCCTCCCCGGACGCGCGCGAGCGCCCCGCCACCGACTCCTGACCGAGACTTCCCGCCGGCCCCGGCCTTCCGCCCGGCGCCTGCAGCCTGCCCATGAACCAGACCCGTACCTTCCTGCTGATCGCCTGGCTTGCCGTTGCCTTCCTGCTGTTCCTGGAATGGAACAAGGGCCCGGTTGAACCCAATCCCGCCGAAGCGGCGCCCGCCGCAGCCCTGCCCGAACCGTCGGCGGCGCTGCCCGAAGACGGCGCGGTGCCAGACGCCGCGGCGGTGCCGGCCACGGCCGCCCTGCCCGCCGCGCCCGCGCCCGGCGCGGCGCCCGCGGCCACCGGACCGGCGGCCTCCAGCCCGGGCCTGCTGCGCGTGCGCACCGACGTGCTGGACCTGCGCGTGGACCTGCGCGGCGGCAACCTGGTTGGGGCCGAACTGCTGCAGTACCCGGTGGACAAGGACGAGCCCGGGCGCAAGGTGCGCCTGTTCGACAACGACGCCGCGCGTTTTTCGGTCGCGCAGTCCGGCCTGGTTGCCACCGCCGGCAACGCCCCAAACCACGAGGCGGTGTTCCGCCCCGAAGGCGGCCGCACCGACTTCCAGCTTGCCGACGGCCAGGACCGCCTGGAAATCCCGCTGCTGTGGACCGATCCGGCCACCGGCGTCACCGTGCGCAAGACCTGGGTGCTTGAGCGCGGCGAATACGCCCTGACCCTGCGCGAAGAAATCCGCAACGACGGCGCCGCCGCCTGGCGCGGTTATGGCTACCAGCAGCTGCAGCGCGTGCCGCCCGTGGCCCAGTCCAAGGGCATGGCGCTGACCAACCCCGAGGCTTACAGCTTCACCGGCGGCGCCTGGTACAGCCCTGGCGAGAAGTTCGAAAAGCGCAAGTACGACGACTTCGCCGAAGACGGCCCGCTCAACCTCGACGTCACCGGCGGCTGGATCGCCCTGCTGCAGCACCACTTCCTGGTGGCCTGGGTGCCGGCCAAGTCCGAGCCGCAGCGTTTTTCGCTGGCGACCCTGGGCAACGGCCAGCCGCGTTACCTGGTGCGCAGCGTCGGCGCGCCCTTCGAAGTTGCGCCGGGCACGGCGACCACGCGTGAAGCCACGCTGTGGGTGGGCCCGAAGCTGCAGGAGCAGCTGCAGGAAGTGGCCCCGGGCCTGAAGCTGACGCTGGACTACGGCATCTTCACCTTCCTCGCCCAGCCGATGTTCGACTACGTGCTCGAGCCGCTGCACGACCTGACCCGCAACTGGGGCTGGGCGATCATCCTGACCGTGCTGATCATCAAGCTGGTGCTGTACCCGCTGTCGGCCAAGCAGTACCAGAGCTTCGCCAAGATGCGCGCGATCCAGCCGCGCATCGAGTCGCTCAAGGAACGTTACGGCGACGACAAGCAGAAGTTCCAGATGGCGATGATGGAGCTCTACAAGAAAGAGAAGATCAATCCGATCGGCGGCTGCCTGCCGATCCTGGTGACCATCCCGGTGTTCATCGCGCTGTACTGGATGCTTCTCGAGTCGGTGGAAATGCGCCAGGCGCCGTGGATCGGCTGGATCCAGAACCTGACCGCGCCGGACCCGTACTTCATCCTCCCGGCGATCAACCTGGCGGTGATGTACCTCACCCAGAAGATGACGCCGACTCCGGGCATGGACCCGATGCAGAAGAAGATGATGACGGCGATGCCGTTGGTCTTCGGCGTCATGATGGCCTTCTTCCCGTCGGGCCTGGTGCTGTACTGGTGCACCAACGGCATCCTGGGCCTGGCCCAGCAGTGGGTCATCACCAAGCGCCATGGCTCCAAACCGTCGGCGCCGGCTCCGGCCAAATAGTTTTTGGACGCGGATCAGAGCGGATGACCGCGGATAGAAGCGGATACATCAGAAACAAGTGATTGGGGAGGGGCCGTCGAGGCCCCTCCCTTTTTCATGCCTTTTGATTTATCCGCCCTTATCCGCCTTAATCCGCACTGATCCGCGTACTGAAACGAAGCCCATGACCCAGCGCGACACGATTGCGGCGATTGCGACGGCGGCCGGTGCCGCCGGTGTCGGGATCGTGCGTCTCAGCGGCCCCGGCTGCCGCGCCATCGGCGCGACGCTGCTCGGCCGCCGGCCCGAGCCGCGGCATGCGCATTACCTGCGGTTCCGTGACGACGACGGCGAGGTCATCGACGATGGGCTGATGCTGTTTTTCCCGGGCCCGCAGTCCTATACCGGCGAAGACGTGCTGGAACTGCAGGGTCACGGAAGCCCACTCTTGCTGGCGCGGCTGCTGCGCCGCTGCCTGGCCCTGGGCGCGCGCCATGCGCGGCCAGGCGAGTTCACCGAACGGGCCTTCCTCGAAGGCCGGCTGGACCTGGCCCAGGCCGAGGCCGTCGCCGACCTCATAAGCGCCGGCAGCGAAGCCGCGCTGCGCGCCGCCCGGCGTTCGCTGGACGGTGAATTCTCGCGTCGCGTCGAAGCCGTGGTCGAAGGCCTGGTGGCGCTGCGGGTCTGGATCGAGGCCGCGCTGGACTTCCCCGAAGAGGAAGTGGACTTCCTGGCAGCGCCGGAACTGCAGCAACGCCTGCGTGGCGTCGCCGGCGACCTCGACCGGCTGCGCGCCGATGCCGGCCGCGGCAAACGCCTGCTCGACGGTCTGCACGTGGTGATTGCCGGCGCGCCCAACGCCGGCAAGTCGTCCCTGCTCAATGCCCTGGCCGGCGAAGAGCGCGCCATCGTCACCGACATCGCCGGCACCACCCGCGACCTGCTGCGCGAACGCATCCTGGTCGACGGCATCGAACTGACCCTGGTTGATACCGCCGGCCTGCGCGAGGCCCCCGACCAGATCGAACGCGAAGGCATCCGCCGCGCCCGCGCCGAACTCGACCGCGCCGACCTGGTGCTGGCCGTGCTCGACGACCAGGTGCCCGCCGCGGCGCGCCTGGACCTGCCCGCCGGCGTGCCGGTGCTGTGGCTGCACAACAAGGCCGACCTCAGCGGCGCCCCGGTCCACGCCGAACGCCACGACGACGGCGAACACCTCTGGCTGTCCGCCCGCACCGGCGAAGGCCTCGACGACCTGCGACGTCGCCTGCGCGAAGCGGCCGGGCAGGGCGAGGGCAGCGAAGGCGCCTTCAGCGCCCGGGCCCGCCACCTCGAGGCCATGGACCGCGCCGCCGTGCTGCTGGCCCAGGGCGCAAAACAGCTGCACCACGGCGCCGGCGAGCTGGCGGCCGAAGAACTGCGGCGGGCCCAGGACGCCCTGGGTGAAATCACCGGCCGGATCGACGCGGACGCCCTGCTGGGGCGGATCTTCGCGGACTTCTGCATCGGCAAGTAGGGCCGGCCAGGGGTCGCGCCGGGCCAAACCGTGACGCAAATCGCAGCCCATAACGATTTCGCCTTGACAAACCGGCCAAACTCTTATGTGCTGAACGTCATGGTTTGTTAACTTTTCAGGGGAAAACCTAAATGACCGCGTCGACGCCCGTCTCTTCCCGTGCCTTGAGCTGGGCCATCGCCCTGGCCCTGGGCCTCAGCCTCGCCGCCTGTTCCAAGGACGAGGCCGAACCGGATGCGGCCGCGGGCAAGGCCCCGGCCGCCGCCCAGCCCGCCGGTCCCAGCGCCGAGGAAGTCCAGGCCATGGAGGCCCAGGAGGCCGCCGAGGCCGCGCTGGCCAGCCTGAGCATCGACGAGTTGCGCAGCCGCGGTTCCCAGGCCCTGCGCGAACAGCGCCTGTACGCCCCGGCCGGCGACAACGCCATGGAGTACTACCTGACCCTGCGCGAGAAGAGCGACAAGCCCGATGCCTCGGCGGAAAGCGCCCTCATCGACCTGATGCCCTACGCCATCATCGCCGCCGAACAGGCCATCGGCCGTGAGGACTTCATCGAAGCCGAACGCCTGCGTGCCCTGGTCGAGCGCACCGACGCCCAGACCCCGGCCCTGCCGCGCATCAAGGATTCCATCGCCAAGGGTCGTGCCGGCGTGGTCGAACGCGCCGAACAGGAAGCCGAACGCGCCGCCCAGCGCGAGCGTGACGCCGAACTGGCTGCCCAGCGCGCCGCCGACGAAGCCGCCGCGGCCCAGCCGGAACCGGCCCAGCCGGCCACGCCGGCCCCGACCCAGCCAGCCCAGCCCGCCACCCCGGCCCCGACCCAGCCGGCCACGCCGCCGCCTGCCCCGGCCCAGCCTGCCCGGCCGGACCTGGCCAGCAGCAGCAACCCGGTGGCCGTGCGCGCGCCGCAGCCTTCCTACCCGCGTGCGGCTTACCGCAGCGGCGTGTCGGGCGAAGTCACCGTCGAGATCTCCATCGCCGCCAGCGGCGAGGTGACCAATGTCAGCATCACCCGCTCGCAGCCGCGCGGCACCTTCGACCGCGAAGTGATGAACACTGTGCGCGACTGGCGCTTCGAGCCGATGGACGGCCCGGCCACCATCACCCGCACCTTCACCTTCCGCCCGTAAGTTTCGCGGAAGCGGGAAAAGAAAAAGGCCCGGCATTCGCCGGGCCTTTTTTCTTCCCGAGGCCAGGTCTCAGGCAGACACCGCCAACTGTTCGCGGTGGTAGATGCGCACCGCCAGCCAGACCAGCAACACCGCCAGCCCCAGCGTGCAGCCGAAGCTGAGCGCGAAATCCAGCAGCGACACGGTTTCGCCGCGCGCCAGTTCCATGATCAGCAGGTTCTGCGAAAGCAGCGGCGTGGCCGACATCCACAGCTCGCCCTTCATCGGCGACACCATCAGCAGCACCGAGGGAATCATCGGCAGCAGCATCAGCAGCGACAGGTAGGTCTGCGCCTCGCGGTAGCTCTTGGCGTAGGCCGCGACCACCGTCTGCAGCGCCGCGAACACCAGGGCCAGCGGCACCATCAGCAGGCCGGCGCGAAGGATGAGTCCGGCGCCGAAATCGACCTTCATGCCCAGCTTGTCGAGCGGGATGAACTGGAAGGCCACGGCGAAGGCGACCAGGCTGAGCATCATCGACACCATGGCGAATCCGAAGGTGGCACCCAGCTTGCCCAGCACGATCTGCGCCCGCGAGGCCGGGCTGGCCAGCAAGGGTTCCAGCGACTGCCGTTCGCGTTCGCCGGCGGTGGTGTCGATGGCCAGGTACATGCCGCCCAGGAAGGCGCCCAGCACGAGCAGGTAGGGCAGGAAGCTCATCAGCTGGCCGGCGCGCTGCTGGGTGCTGGCCAGGTCACGCTGGGCCACCACCACCGGCGACAGGATCGCCGGGTGCAGGCCACGTGCACTGACCCGCAGCGCCGATTGCTGCTTCGAATACGCCTCGAGCAATCCCGACAGCCGCGACATCGGCGCCCGCGCATCGCGGTCGGAACTGTCGTGCAATACTTGTACCTGGGCGGTTTCGCCGGCGCGCCAGCGCTCGGGATAGTCGGCCGGGATCACCAGCACCGCCCGGGCGTCACGTGCCCGCACGGCGGCTTCGGAATCTTCCGGCGCCGGCTGCACCTGCACGCCCTGCTGCTTGAGCCAGCCCACCAGGTTGGGCGCGTGTTCGGCGCCGACCACGGGCACGTCCAGCGGCTTTTCGGCGTTGGAAAGTTCACGCGTGATCATGAAGCTCATCATCATCACGAAGAACACCGGGCCCAGCAGCGGGCCCATCACCAGCGCGTTGAAGACCGTCTTGCGGTCGCGCAGGTTTTCGGTGACTTCCTTGAGGAAAACAGTGATCGCGGCGCTCATGCCATCAGTCCTTCTTCGGTGCCGATCGCCTTGACGAAGGCGTCCTCGAGATTGCTTTCGCCGGTCTGCGCGCGCAGTTCGTCCGCGGTGCCCTCGGCGACGACGCGGCCGTGGGCAATGATGACGATGCGGTCACACAGCGCCGCCACCTCCTGCATGATGTGGCTGGAGAACAGCACGCAGCGGCCCTCGTCGCGCAGCTGGTGCAGGAAGCGGCGCATGGCGCGCGTGGCCATCACGTCAAGGCCGTTGGTGGGTTCGTCCAGGATCACGTTGCGCGGGTCGTGCACCAGTGCCCGGGCGATCGCCGTCTTTACCCGCTGGCCCTGGGAAAAGCCTTCGGTGCGCCGGTCGATGATGTCGCCCATGTCCAGCGCGTCCACCAGCGTTTGCGTGCGCGCGTCGATGGTGGCGTCGTCCAGGCCATGCAGGCGGCCGAAGTAGCGGATGTTCTCGCGGCTGCTCAGGCGCTTGTACAAACCGCGCGAATCGGGAAGCACGCCCAGCCGGCGGCGCACCGCCTCGGGGTCCTTCGCGGCATCCACGCCGTCCACCAGCACCTGTCCGCGGTCGGGGCGGAGCAGGGTGTAGAGCATGCGCAGGGAGGTGGTCTTGCCGGCGCCGTTGGGGCCCAGCAGGCCGGTGATCTGGCCGTCGTTGGCGCGGAAGCTGACGCCGTCCACGGCTTTGACCTTGCCAAAGGCCTTGTGCAGGTCGAGGACCTCGATCATGGCGCGGCTCCGTTGTAATCCAGGAAGAAGGGCGAGGCGCCGAGCACCTCGAGGCAGGCCGTGTCGAGGCCGGCCGGGTCCAGCGTTTCCACGAACTCGGCGGCCAGGCGCGGGGTGCAGCCGCGGGAAAGCAGGATGTGGCCCTGGCCCTTGCCGACCAGGTGGCGCGAACGCGGCAGCGACTTGGCCACCTCGTCGGCGTAGCGCGGCGGCGTCACCGGGTCGAGTTCGCCCGACATCAGCAGGGTCGGCACGTCGCCGGCCAGCGGTTCGCGGAAACCTTCCGACACCGGCCCGCTGGGCCAGACGCTGCACTGGTTGAGGGTGACGCCGACGATGGCGTTGCCCAGGATCAGCCCGGCGTCTTCATCCCGTGCGGCCAGGCGCGGCGCGTCTTCGGCGCAGATCACCGACAGCTGCATGCCGTGGTTGATCTGCCCGGTCAGTGCGTCGTAAACCAGCGCGGCCTGGGCCACCAGCGGCGCCGGCCGGCCCTCCCGGGCCTCGTCGAGCAGCAGCGGCAGCAGGGCGGCGGTTTCCGGCGCGTAGGCAAACAGGCGGGCGATCACCGCCACGGCCGACTCGTCCAGGCGAAGTTCGCGAGTGGCGAACGTGCGCGGGTCCGGCACCAGCACCGTGGTGGGCTGCGCGCGGGCGCGATCGCGCAGCGCGTATAGCGTTTGGTAGGGATCGCCGAAGGCATCGCGGCAGGCGGCTTCCTCGGCGCAGCGGCCCAGGATGGCCTTGAGCGTGGTTTCGAGGTTGATGCTGTGTTCGCTGCCCAGAGCCAGCCCGGGCGGCACCACGCCGTCGAGCAGCAGGCTGCGCACGCCGTCGGGATACTGGCGCGCATATTCCTGGGCGACGCGGGTGCCGTAGGAGCCGCCGTACACGTTCAGGGCCGGCGCGCCCAGGGCCTGGCGCAGCGCCTCGATGTCGGTCACCGCCACCGAGGTGGTGTATTGCGCCACGTCGGCGTCGAAGGACGCGAGGCAATCACGCGCCATTTCCACCTGCCGTTCGTCCGATTCGGCGACTTCGGCCATCTCGTCCGGGAAATCGCAGGCCAGGCGGTGGCCTTCGCCGGTGCCGCGCTGGTCGATGAACACGACGTGGCGCTTCTCGCGCAGGCGGGCGAAGCCACCGGCGGCGGACGGGAAGGTTTCCGTGGCCGATTGGCCCGGACCGCCGGCAATGAACAGCACCATGTCGGCAGCGGGCTCGGAGGAGCGCGCCGCGGCCAGCCCGACCTTCAGGACCAGCTTGCGGCCGTCGGGCTTTTCGGGGTTCTCGGGCACCTCGAGCCTGGCGCATTCGTAGCGGCTGGTGGCGCCGGTGCCGGGCTGGGGCAGGTCACAGTCGGTGAATTCAAGCTGGCCAATCCTGCGGGCCTCCGCCTCGGGCGTTACCAGCAGCGCCGCCAGCGCCAGCGAAAAGAGCAAGGGTTTCATGGACTCTCCCATCCGGGCCAAAGCGGCCCACAGGATGACAGACGTCCCGGGACGCCGAAACGTGACGAAGGATCCGACCCTATTTGCTGCTGACGTACTTTTCGCGGCGGATATGGGGCACCGGCAGGCCGGCCGCCTTGAGGGTCTCGAAGCAGGCATCGACCATGTTCGGGTTGCCGCACAGGTAGGCGATGTCACCTTCGGCCGAGGGCGCGAAGTCGGCCAGGGCTTCCTGCACGTAGCCGCGGCGGTCGTCCGGCGCCGCATCGGCGGGCAGTTCGCGGCTGAAGCAGGGCACGAAGCGGAAACCCGGGTTGGCGGCGGCGAACGCGCGGAAGTCGCCGCCGTAAAGCAGCTCCTGCGGCGTGCGGCAGCCGAACAGCAGCACGACCTCGATGCCACGTTCGCGAATCAGTTCGGCCAGCCGCGGCAGCATGGCGCGGTAGGGCGTGACGCCGGTGCCGGTGCCGATAAGCAGGTAGCGGCGGTTGGCGTCATTGGGCATCAGGCAGAAGCGGCCATAAGGGCCGGACGCCTGGATCTGCTGGCCTTCGTCGAGCGCCTCGAACAGCGCCGTGGCGGCACCGCCGGCAACGTAGCTGACCGCGATCTCCACCGCTTCGCCCGGACCCAGGGCGTGGTCGTGCATGGTCGCCAGGGAATAGCTGCGTTTGGTCGGCGTGCCGTCGGCGTAGTTGAAATGCACCTGGATGAACTGGCCGGGGATGAAGTCGAGCGGCTGGCCGTCGTCACGGGCAAATTCAAGATGGCGCACGCTGGGGGCGAGCATTCGGCTGCCGACCACGCGAAGCGGGAAATGCACGATGGCCAATACGGACTCCGGGAATGGGAAACAGTGTGCCGCCCCGGCCCGGGGGGCCGGGGCGGCAAGGCGCCTATAATAAGGCCCCATCGCCCACCGGCGCAGCGCCGGCCGGCCCAGGAGCCCCATGCAGAAGCAACCCGCGCTGGAGATCCGTGATCTCCGCAAGACCTATGACAATGGCGTTCAAGCCCTCAAGGGCGTGTCAATGCGCGTCGAGGAAGGCGACTTCTACGCCCTGCTCGGCCCCAACGGCGCCGGTAAATCCACGCTTATCGGCATCGTCAGCTCGCTGGTGAACAAGAGCGCCGGTGAAGTCCGCGTGTTTGGCGTCGACCTTCACGCCAACCGCTCGCAGGCCATGCGCCTGGTCGGGCTGGTGCCGCAGGAGATCAACTTCAACATGTTCGAGCAGCCGCTCGACATCCTGGTCAACTACGCCGGCTTCTACGGCATCCCGCGCGAGCAGGCCCTGGTCCGCGCCGAGGAAGAGCTGAAGAAGGCGCAGCTCTGGGACAAGGCGCGCAAGATGTCGCGCACGCTGTCGGGCGGCATGAAGCGCCGGCTGATGATCGCCCGCGCCATGATGACGCGGCCGAAGCTGCTTATCCTCGACGAACCCACCGCCGGCGTCGACATCGAAATCCGCCGCGGCATGTGGAAGACGCTCAAGGAGGTCAACGCCGCCGGCACCACGGTCATCCTCACCACGCATTACCTGGAGGAAGCCGAAAGCCTGTGCCGCAACCTGGCGATCATCGACCACGGCCGCATCATCGAAGAAGGCCCGATGAAGACGCTGCTGGCCAAGCTCGACGTCGAAGGTTTCCTGATCGACGTGATGGGTACGGTGCCGGCTTCGCTGCCGCAGATCGAAGGCGCCACCCTGCTGGCCGAAGACGACCACACGATCGACCTGGAGATGCCGCGCGACATGGACCTCAACCGCGTGTTCGCCGCGCTCGACACCGCCGGCATCCGGGTCCGTTCGATGCGCACCAAGTCCAACCGGCTCGAGGAACTCTTCGTGCGCCTGACCGGCAACACCGAGGTGACCCCGTGAGCCCCAATCTGGTTGCACTGTTCACCATCGCCCGCCGCGAAGTCGCGCGCATCCTGCGCATCTGGGGCCAGACCCTGGTGCCGCCGGCGATCACGATGACGCTGTATTTCCTGATTTTCGGCAACCTCATCGGCTCGCGCATCGGCACCATGGACGGCATCAGCTACATGGACTTCATCGTGCCCGGCCTGGTGATGATGTCGATCATCCAGAACGCCTACGGCAACATCAGCTCGAGCTTCTTCGGCGCCAAGTTCGGCCGGCACGTCGCAGAACTGCTGGTCAGCCCGATGCCGAACTGGGTGATCCTGGGCGGCTACGTCGCCGGCGGCGTGCTGCGCGGGCTGATGGTCGGCGCGATCGTTCTGTGCATCGCCATGCTGTTCACCACGGTGCGCATCCCGCACCCGGTGGTCACCCTGGCCACGGTTTTCCTGGGCGCGGTCATCTTCTCGCTGGCGGGCTTCGTCAACGCCGTGTACGCCAAGAAGTTCGACGATGTCGCCATCGTGCCCACCTTCATCCTGACCCCGCTGACCTACCTGGGCGGCGTGTTCTATTCGGTGAAGCTGCTGCCGGCCTGGGCCGAAACGGCCACCCACCTCAATCCGATCTTCTACATGGTCAACGCCTTCCGCTACGGCCTGCTGGGCCAGTCGGACGTGTCCATGGCGGTGGCCTTCGCGCTGATGCTGGCCTTCGTGGTCGGCCTGGGCGCCCTGGCCCTGTGGTTGCTCAAGCGCGGAGTCGGGCTGCGCACCTGAGCCCCGCGCGGGCTGGTCTGGCCGGGCCCGGCGGG
>NZ_CAXBJS010000033.1:0-20749 GCF_963976025.1 uncultured Arenimonas sp. | reverse complement strand
GCGCGCGCCTATAAATATCACGTCGGCCAGCCGTTCGTGTCGCCGCGCAACATCAAGGTGCTGGTGGTCGGCAACCCGGCCAACACCAATGCCTACATCGCCATGAAGTCGGCGCCGGACATCAACCCGGGCAACTTCACCGCCATGCTGCGCCTGGACCACAACCGCGCGCTGTCGCAGCTGGCCATCAAGGCCGGCGTCGACGTCGCCGGCATCGAGAAGCTGGTCGTGTGGGGCAACCACAGCCCGACCATGTACCCGGACTACCGCTTCGCCACCGTGGCCGGCGGTTCGCTCAAGGACAAGATCGGCGACGAAACCTGGAACCGCGAAACCTTCATCCCGAAGGTCGGCAAGCGCGGCGCCGCGATCATCGAAGCCCGTGGCCTGTCCTCGGCCGCTTCGGCCGCCAACGCCGCCATCGACCACATCCGCGACTGGTCGCTGGGCACCAACGGCAAGTGGGCCACCATGGGCATCCCGTCCGACGGCAGCTACGGCATCCCGAAGGACGTGATCTACGGCTTCCCGGTGGTCTGCAAGGACGGCAAGTACGAAATCGTGCAGGGCCTGGAGATCGACGAGTACTCGCGCTCGATGATGGACAAGACCCTGGCCGAGCTCGAGGAAGAGCGCGCGGGCGTCGCCCACCTGCTCTGATGAAACAACGAAGGCGACCTCAGGGTCGCCTTCGTGCATGAAGGACCTGAAATGACTGACACGAATTCGGCCGGCGCCCGCTTCCGCGCCGCCGTCAAGGAAGAATCCCCCCTGCAGGTGATGGGCACCATCACCGCCTACGCGGGCCTGATGGCCAAGCGCACGGGCTACAAGGCCCTGTACCTGTCCGGCGGCGGCGTCGCCGCGAACTCGCTGGGCATGCCCGACCTTGGCATTTCCACCATGGAGGACGTGCTTACCGACGCCCGCCGCATCGTCGAAGCCACCGGCATGCCGCTGCTGGTGGACATCGACACCGGCTGGGGCGGCGCCTTCAACATCGGCCGCACCATCCGCAATTTCCAGCGTGTCGGCGTCGCCGCCGTGCACATGGAGGACCAGGTCGGCCAGAAGCGCTGCGGCCACCGTCCCGGCAAGGAAGTGGTGTCGAAGCAGGAAATGGTCGACCGCGTGAAGTCCGCCGTGGATGCGCGCACCGATCCCGGCTTCGTGATCATGGCGCGCACCGACGCCGCCGCCGTCGAAGGCCTGGATGCCGCCATCGAGCGCGCCGTGGCCTACGTCGAAGCCGGCGCCGACATGGTCTTCCCGGAAGCCATGCGTTCGCTCGACGACTACCGCAAGGTCAAGGCCGCGGTGAAGGTGCCGGTGCTGGCCAACCTCACCGAGTTCGGTTCGACCCCGTTCTTCACCACCGATGAACTGCGCGACGCCGGCGTGGACATCGCCCTGTACTGCTGCGGCGCCTACCGGGCAATGAACAAGGCCGCGCTGAATTTTTACGAGACGGTGCGCCGCGAGGGCACCCAGAAGAACATCGTTCACACCCTGCAGACCCGCGACGAGCTCTACGACTTCCTGGGCTACCACGCCTACGAAGACAAGCTCGACGAACTGTTCTCGCAGCAAAAAGACTGAGCAAGGAGCCCCGCATGAGCGACAACAACACCCTGCCCAAGCCGAAGAAGTCGGTGGCCCTGAGCGGCACGCCCGCCGGCAACACCGCCCTGTGCACCGTCGGCCGCAGCGGCAACGACCTGCATTACCGTGGTTACGACATCAAGGACCTGGCGACCAAGGCCGGCTTCGAGGAAGTCGCCCACCTGCTGGTGCACGGCGCGTTGCCCACCGCCGCCCAGCTGGCTGCCTACAAGACCAAGCTCAGGCGCCTGCGCGGCCTGCCGGCCATCGTCACCGACGCGCTGGAGCTGGTGCCGGCCAATGCGCATCCGATGGACGTGATGCGCACGGGCTGCTCGGTGCTGGGCACGGTGCTGCCCGAGCGCGAAGGCCACCCGGTGGCCGAGGCCCGCGACATCGCCGACCGCCTGATGGCCAGCTTTGGTTCGATGCTGCTGTACTGGTGGCACTTCACCCGCAACGGCCGCCGCATCGACGTCGAAACCGACGACGACACCATCGCCGGCCACTTCCTGCACCTGCTGCACGGCGAGCCGCCGAGCGCCTCGCATGCCGAGGCCCTGGACAAGTCGCTGGTGCTCTACGCCGAACATGAGTTCAACGCGTCCACCTTCACCGCCCGCGTCATCGCCGGTACCGGCAGCGACATGTTCAGCTGCCTCACCGGCGCCATCGGCGCGCTGCGTGGTCCCAAGCACGGCGGCGCCAACGAAGTGGCCATGGACATCATCGCGCGTTATTCCAGCGCCGACGAAGCCGAGGCCGACATCCGCGCCCGCGTCGAGCGCAAGGAAATCGTCATCGGCTTCGGCCATCCGGTTTACACCGTCGGCGACCCGCGCAACCCGATCATCAAGGACATCAGCCGCAAGCTGTGCAAGGAAGGCGGCAACCCGGTGCTGTTCGACGTCAGCGAGCGCATCGAGACGCTGATGATGGACATGAAGAAGATGTTCCCCAACCTCGACTGGTACAGCGCCTCGGCCTACCACATGATGGGCGTGCCGACCCCGATGTTCACCCCGCTGTTCGTCATCGCCCGCACCAGCGGCTGGTCGGCGCACGTCATCGAACAGCGCATCGACGGCAAGATCATCCGCCCCAGCGCCAACTACACCGGTCCCGAGGACCGCGACTTCGTGGCTATCGACAAGCGCTGATCGTCCGGGGCATGCAGTGAAGCGGGGGCCGCGCGGCAACGTGCGGCCCCCGTCATTTTGGCCATGCTAATGTTTCGGCCAGGATCCTTTTCGCCGGTGCCACACGTGGAATCCGCCTACCAGGAAGTGACCCTGCTGCTGTTCGCCACGGCGCTCCTGGGCCTGGTCGGCGTCCGGCTGCGCCAGCCGCTGATCATCATCTACATCATCGTGGGCATCGTCGCCGGACCTTCGGCGCTGGACTGGGTCAGCGCGCACGAGCCGATGCAGTTGCTCTCGGAGATCGGCGTCACCATCCTGCTGTTCGTCGTCGGCCTGAAGCTGGACCTCAAGCTCGTCCGCCAACTGGGGCCCGTGGCGTTGGCTACCGGCCTTGGCCAGCTGCTCTTCACCATCGTCGGCGGTTTCGTCATCTGCATGGCGCTGGGGATGGACGCAGTTCGTTCCTTGTACGTGGCCATCGCGCTGACGTTCTCGAGCACGATCATCATCGTCAAGCTGCTGTCGGACAAACGGGAGATCGACTCACTGCACGGACGCATCGCGATGGGCTTCCTTATCGTGCAGGACGTCGCGGTGGTGCTGGCGATGATGGTGATCGGATCGCAGGGCGCCGGCGACACCGGGGCCGGCGGATGGGTGCAGGCCGGCGAGGTCCTGGCGAAAGTGGCCGGGCTCGGGGTCGGCGTGTTCCTGTTGATGCGCTACATCCTGCCGGGGGTGGTTCGGGTCATGGCGTCCTCGCAGGAATTGCTGCTGGTGTTTGCGGTCGCCTGGGGTGCGACGCTCGCGGCCACCGGGGAATGGCTGGGTTTCAGCAAGGAAGTGGGCGCCTTCCTGGCGGGATTTTCGCTGGCATCGCTTCCCTACCGGGAGTCGATCAGCTCAAGGCTCTCGAGCCTGCGCGACTTCCTGCTGTTGTTCTTCTTCGTGCACCTCGGGACCCAGCTTGACCTGGGCAACCTCGGCGCCGAGCTGCCCTCGGCGGCGGCCCTTGCCGCCTTCGTGCTGGTTGGAAACCCGCTGATCGTTCTGGCGATCATGGGCTACATGGGCTACCGCAAGCGCACCGGCTTCATGGCCGGGCTCACGGTGGCGCAGATAAGCGAGTTTTCGATCATCTTCGTGGCCATGGGGGTCACCCTGGGCCACGTCGATGCGGCGGCGCTCGGACTGGTGACGCTGGTCGGCCTGGTCACCATCGCCACCAGTACCTACATGATCCTCTACTCGCAGAAGCTCTATGCCTGGTGCGAGCCGCTGCTCGGGGTGTTCGAACGGCGCGACCCGTTCCGCGAACGGGCGCTCGAGTCGGAACCGCAGCCTGCCGAGGTCATCGTTATCGGCCTGGGGCGTTACGGACGACGCGTGGCCGAACAGCTTCACGAACGGGGCGTGTCCGTGCTCGGCGTCGACTTCGACCCGGAGGTGCTTGCCGCCGAGCGTCGCGCCGGGCAGGTCCCGGTGGTGTTCGGCGATGCCAGTGACGAGGACTTCATACTGCACCTGCCCATATCCGGGGCGCGCGTGGTGCTCAGTGCCCTGCGTGATCCGGCGGCGGACCGGGCGCTGGTGAAACATTTGCGGGCCCTGGGCTTCAAGGGCACCATCGCAGTGACGGCCCATTCGGCCTCCGAAGGCAATGCTTTAGTGCAGGCGGGTGCGGATCACGCGCTGTTGCCATACACCAATGCGGCCGAACACGCCGCCAATCAGACCCTGGGCTGGCTCGGGGCCGGGAGGCAAGCATGAGCTGGAGTTTCGGCCCCATCTGGGCAGGCACTGATTTTTCGCAGGACGCCAGTCTTGCCGTCCAGCGCGCCGCACGGCTTTCGCGCGAACATGGCGCGCCCCTGCACCTGCTGCACGCCCTGGACGAAGGCGACTGGCTGGCGCGGGCGGCCAAGCTGACGCACGGGCACTTCACCCATGAACTGCTGCTCAGGGCCGCCGGTTCGCAGCTGGCGAGGCTGCGCGACCAGCTGCTGGCCGACGGCGTGCCCGCCGTGGAAACCCACGTCTCCCCGGATTCGCTGCACAAGGCGCTGCATGCCATCGTTGCCGACGGTGAATGCGGGATGTTCGTGATGGGCGCGCGCGGTGAAGGCAACTTTCGCGAAGGCCTGCTGGGTTCGACCGCGGACCGGGTGCTTCGCTCGGGCAGCGTGCCCGTGCTCCTGTGCCGGCGCGACGCATCACCCTGTCAGCGGGTGGTGCTGGCCACCGACTTTTCGCCCGCCTCGGAACAGGCGGCCCGGCTCGGCCTGGCCATCTCGCCGGAAGCGAGCCACTACCTGCTGCACGCCAGCGAACTGGTCCTGGACCGGGGACTCGCATTCGCCAACACCAGCCCGGAGGCCAGGGAGGCCTACCACCGCGAGGCCTGGGAAAAGGCCGGTCGCCAGCTCACGGCATTTACCCAGGCCCTCGGGGCCGCGGGGGAAGGCATCACCCGGGCACCGCGGCAGGGACGGCCCGCCGAAGTGCTGTCGAGTTTCGTGGACGAAACGGCGGCGGACCTGGTGGTCCTGGGTGCGCGCCCGCGGGCACGCTGGGAAAACAACCTGCTGGGGAGCACGGCGCACTTCGCAGTCAACAAGCTGGCCTGTGACGTACTCGTGGTGCCAGGCAAGCCCTGAGGCTCTGGTCAGGGCGCCATGCGCTGGGTCGCGGCGGGCAGGGCGGCGACGCTGAGGGTCGGCACCGGCGCGGGCTTGGCCGGGGTCAGGCGCTGGACCCGGAAGAAAGTGTGGTCGCCGATGGTGGCCACCTGCGGGTAGGTCGCCCAGTTCGGGTTGGCCAGGGCCAGGGCCGCGAAGTGGCTGGCGCCCGGCACGACCTCGTTGCGCTCGCCCGGCGGCAGCTGCCAGTCGGCCTGGGCCTGGAAGGCCACCTGCACGGCCCGTTCCCAGGCCTTGACGTTCTTCATGCGCAGCCCGGGATTGACGATGGTCGGGGCGAACTGCTTGCGGGCGGTGACCACTTCGCAGACCGACTCGCCCCACTGGCCCGAATCGCGGCGGCGCAGGGCCACCTCGGCCACGGCGCGCTGGCCCAGGGCCGACTGGTCGCGGGCCTCCAGGTACACGGTGGTTGCCAGGCAGAGCGGGTCGGCGGCGGGCTGGGGCAGTATCGATGCCAGCCAAAGGACGAAAGACAGCTTCATGGCGGAACTCCTTGCTCCGTTGCGCCGCACTTTCCCGACCGCCTGAAGGCGGCTCCCGCTAGGGACCAACGGATTGGGGGTGGCTGTGCGGCCTGGCGTTTTGGGGATGGACGAGCGGGGCTCGCACTCCGGGGTCGCTGGCGTCAGGTGAGCGACCCGCCGGAATCCCCTGGGAGCCATGTGCTCCGGGGCCGATTTATCGACGCGGCCCAGGGCCGGGGTCGATTCCAGCCGCGCATCCTACTGGAAAGGGCCGAACCTTACCTGAACGGCAAAAGCCAAGCCTTTGATTCTTATTGGAGTAATTGCTCAGAGCGCGGCGGCGAGGCGGCTTCCCTGCTCGATGGCGCGCTTGGCGTCGAGCTCGGCGGCCACGTCGGCACCGCCGATCAGGTGCGGCGTCACGCCCGCGCCCTGCAGCCCCTCCACCAGCTCCCGCAGCGGCTCCTGGCCGGCGCAGACCACCACGTGGTCCACTTCCAGCAGGCGTTCCTGGCCGTCCACCCGGATCTTCAGGCCGGTCTCGTCCACGCCCAGGTACTCGACCCCGCCCAGGGCCTGGACGCCCTTGGCCTTCAGGGCGGCGCGGTGGATCCAGCCGGTGGTCTTGCCCAGGCGGGCGCCGGGTTTGCCGGGGCTGCGCTGGAGCAGCCACAGCTCGCGGGCAGGCGCTTCGGGTTTCGGCTTGGCCAGCCCGCCGGGTCCTTCGAAGTCGGGCGCCACGCCCCACTCGGCCATCCACAGCGACGGGTCGAGGCTGGGCGAGGGGCCTTCGTGCACCAGGTATTCGGCCACGTCGTAGCCGATGCCGCCGGCGCCGATGATCGCGACCCGCCGGCCGGGCACCACCCGCCCCTGCAGCACGTCCAGGTAGGACAGTACCTTGGGATGGTCGGCGCCGGGGAAGCTGACCTTGCGCGGGCGGATGCCCGTGGCCAGCACGACGTCGTCGAAGCCGCCCGCGGCCAGGCCGGCGGCATCCACCCGCTGGCCCAGGCGCAGGTCCACGCCGGTCAGCGCCAGTTGGCGGCCGAAGTAGCGCAGGGTTTCGTGGAACTCTTCCTTGCCCGGGATCTTCTTGGCCAGGTTGAACTGGCCGCCGATTTCGGACGCCGAATCAAACAGCGTCACCTGGTGGCCACGGCCCGCGGCCACGCTGGCGCAGGCCAGGCCGGCCGGGCCGGCGCCGACCACGGCCACGCGCCTGGGCGCGGTGGTGGGCGTGTAGTTGAGCTCGGTTTCGGCGCAGGCGCGCGGATTGACCAGGCAGCTGGCCTTCTTGCCGACGAAGACGTGGTCCAGGCAGGCCTGGTTGCAGGCGATGCAGGTGTTGATCTCGTCTCGGCGGCCTTCGCGGGCCTTGCGGGCCCAGGCCGGGTCGGCCAGCAGCGGCCTCGCCATGGACACCATGTCGGCCTGGCCGCCGGCGAGGATGGCCTCGGCTTCGTCGGGCATGTTGATGCGGTTGGTGGCGACCAGCGGCAGCCCGACGTGGGGCTTGAGCTTGGCGGTGACGCCGGCGAAGGCCGCGCGTGGCACCGAGGTGGCGATGGTCGGCACCCGCGCTTCATGCCAGCCGATGCCGGTATTGATGATGGTGGCGCCGGCCGCCTCGATGGCCCTGGCCTGCATCACGATCTCGTCCCAGCCCGAGCCGTTCTCCACCAGCTCGAGCATCGACAGCCGATAGATAAGGATGAAGTCCTTGCCCACCGCCTCGCGGATGCGGCGCACGATCTCGACCGCGAAGCGCATGCGCTTCTCCGGGCTGCCGCCCCAGGCGTCCTTGCGCCGGTTGGTGCGGGCGCTGAGGAACTGGTTGATCAGATAACCTTCCGAGCCCATCACTTCGACGCCGTCGTAGCCGGCCTCGCGGGCCAGCTTCGCGGTGGTGACGAAGGCCTTGATCTGGCGTTCGACGCCCCAGGCGGTGAGCGCGCGCGGGGTCAGCGGGCTGATCGGCGCCTTTACCTTGGAAGCCGACACCAGCAGCGGATGCGCGGCATACCGGCCGGCGTGCAGGATCTGCATGCAGATGCGGCCGCCGGCTTCGTGCACGGCCCGGGTGACGATGCGGTGCTTGTGGATCTCCCAGGGCCAGCTGAGCTTGCCGGCGAAGGGCTTGAGCCAGCCGACCAGGTTGGGCGAGATGCCGCCGGTGACCATCAGCCCGACGCCGCCTTCGGCGCGTTCGCGGAAATAGGCCGCCAGCTTCGGGAAATCGCGTGCGTGGTCCTCCAGCCCGGTGTGCATCGAACCCATCAGGATGCGGTTGGGCAGGGTGCAGAAGCCCAGGTCGAGGGGCTGGAAGAGGCTGGGGTAGGGCTGGCTGGACATGATGGACGGCGTAGGATGACTCCGGGCACCTTGCCCGGAACGGCGGGCCCGGACAAGACACCTGCGTATGGCACGGCCGCGCCGGGCCCGGACAAGACACCTGCGTATGGCACGGCCGCGCCGGGCCCCGACATCCGTTCATCCTTCTGGCAACATAGCTATTGTTCGCCCACGCACGCACGGACCGCCCGCCCATGAGCAACCCAGACATCCGTTCCGCCAAGCGCCCCGAACCCGACCCGTCGATGGTGGATATCGCCAACTACGTCACCGACTACTACATCGGTTCGTCGGAGGCCTACACCACGGCGCGCTACATGCTGTTCGACTCGCTGGCCTGCGCCATGCTGGCCATGCGCCACCCCGAGTGCGTCAAGCACCTCGGGCCGCTGGTGCCGGGCGGGTCGCTGCCGGGCGGCGCACGCGTCCCGGGCACCCACCACGAGCTCGATCCGGCGCAGGCGGCGTACAACATCGGCGTGCAGGTGCGCTGGCTGGACTTCAACGACACCTGGCTGGCCGCCGAGTGGGGGCATCCTTCGGACAACCTGGGCGCCATCCTGGCGGTGGGCGACTACCTCAGCCGCAAGGCCGAACGCGAGAACCGCAAGCCCATCACGGTGCGCGACATCCTTACCTGGGCGATCAAGGCGCACGAGATCCAGGGCTGCTACGCGCTCCGGAACAGCTTCAACCGGGTCGGCCTGGACCACGTGATCCTGGTCCGCCTGGCCTCGACCGCCATCGCCACCCACATGATGGGCGGCGGCAAGGAAGAGATCATCAACGCGGTCAGCCACAGCTGGGCCGACGGCGGCGCCCTGCGTGCCTACCGGCACGCGCCCAACGCCGGCCCGCGCAAGAGCTGGGCCGCGGGCGACGCCTGCCGCCGCGCCGTCACCCACGCCCTGAACGCCATGAAGGGCTGCGTGGGCTATCCCAGCGTGGTCAGCGCCAAGACCTGGGGCTTCGCGGACGTTGCCTTCAAGGGCAAGGAATTTGAGTTCGAGCGGCCGTTCGGCAGCTACGTGATGGAAAACATCCTGTTCAAGATCAGCTTCCCGGCCGAGTTCCACGCCCAGACCGCGGTCGAATGCGCCCTGCAGCTGCACCCCAAGGTCGCCGGCAAGCTCGACCAGGTCGAGCGCATCGCCATTGAAACCCAGGAGGCGGGCGCCCGGATCATCGACAAGACCGGACCGCTGCACAATTACGCCGACCGCGACCACTGCCTGCAGTACATGGTGGCCGTTCCGCTCATCTTTGGCCGCCTGACCGCCGAAGATTATTCGGACGCCGTCGCCGCCGACCCCCGGATCGACGCCCTGCGCGAGAAGATGGAAGTGCGCGAAAACCCCGATTTCACCCGGGATTACTTCGATCCTGAAAAGCGCTACATCGGCAATTCAGTTGAGGTTTACTTCAAGGACGGGACCTCCACGGGCAAGGTTTCCATCGATACGCCGCTGGGCCACCGCGACCGCCGCGGGGAGGGCATACCCGCCCTGCTGGCCAAGTTCGAGGCCGCCATGGCGGGTCAGCTGCCCGCCAAGCGGGTCCGGCAGCTGCTCGAGCTGACCGGGGATACCTCCCGTTTCGAGGCCACCCCGATCCACCGGTTCATGGACCTTTTCACCCCTTGAAAAACTCCCCTTGCCATGCCCCGGGGGGTTTGTTAGATTCCCGTTAACATTCCGGTCGTTAAGGTCTGTCCCACTCCAGCGGCAACGCACTGACCTCCCTGGTCCGCACCGTTCGAGCTGTTTCCCCTAAGTAGAAGATTGGAGCAAATCATGAAGAAGAAACTCCTGTGCTGTGCCCTCCTGGGCGCCATGGCGACTGCGACGTCCGCGATGGCTCAGGACTTCGACAACCGCTGGTATGTCTCCGGTGGCATCGGTTACAACTTCCAGGACGATGATCGCAATACCGAAGACGCCGTGTTCGGCACCCTCGGTATGGGTAAGTTCCTGACCCCGAACTGGTCGCTCGACGTTGAAGCCAACTACCAGAACCCGTCCCTGAATGGTTCGGACCTGCTCTTCAGCCAGTACGGCCTCTCGGTCGACTCGCGTTACCACTTCCTGCGCGAAGGCAGCAACTGGTGGCCGTACGTCCGCATGGGCCTGGGCTACCAGAAGGCCGAGGAAGAGTTCAACAACTTCCCGAGCCCGAACTCCCCGGGCCAGCGCGAGGATTCCTTCCTCGCCGCCAACCTGGGCGTGGGCCTGCAGGCCGACTACGACCGCTACGCGGTCCGTGGCGAGCTGGGCACCCGCGTTTCCTTCGACGACACCTCGGTCGTTGCCCCGGACTCCAACTCCTTCGGCGACATCCTGGCTTCCGTCACCGTGCTGATGAAGCTCGGCGACCTGCCGGCCCCGGTTGTCCCGGAAGAGCCGGTTGTGCAGACCACCTGCGCCGACCTCGATGACGACGGCGACGGCGTCAACAACTGCGACGACAAGTGCCCGGGTTCGGTTGCCGGCCAGGCCATTGGTCCGGACGGTTGCCCGGTTCCGCTGACGATCGACCTCAAGGGCGTGAACTTCGACTTCGACAAGTCGACCCTGCGTCCGGACGCGGTTGCGATCCTCGACGAGGCCATCGCCATCCTGCAGAAGTACCCGCAGCTGAAGGTTGAAGTTGCCGGCCACACCGACTCCATCGGTACCGAGCAGTACAACCAGGGTCTGTCGGAGCGTCGCGCCAAGACCGTGTACGACTACCTGACCAACGCCGGTATCGGCGCTGACCGGATGTCGGGTCCGAACGGTTACGGCGAGAGCCGCCCGATTGACACCAACGACACCGCCGAAGGCCGTGCGCGCAACCGCCGCACCGAGCTGAACGTGCAGAACTGATCCATCGGTTCCACGGTGTCACCCGAAGCCCGGCCTTGTGCCGGGCTTCGCTTTTTCAGGGCATTCGTTCAGCAAACCGCGTTGCGCATGGCGGTCGCGAAGCCTAAGCTCTGCGCAGTCCCGCCCGCCCCCACGGTGAAGAATGAAACGCACCCTGCTTTCGCTTATGTTGTCCGCCCCGATGCTCGCCGTCGCCGTCGAGCCGGTGCAGACCGTCGAACCGGAAACCACCCTGGCCGCCGAGCCGGCCTGCACGCCCGTCGCGGCGGCTGGCCAGGCGACCGGGTCCGCCCAGGACGCCGCCGCGGCCCTGCCGTGCGTGGACACCACCACGACCGCCGCCGCGCCGCCGGCCGAGCCGGCCTACGTGCCCAAGACCGCGCACGACAATTCTCCCTACCGGTTCGACATGAACCAGAACGGCAAGCGCATGACCGCCGACGAGTTCGACGCCTGGATGCAGGCCAAGGGCATTCGTGTCGCCACCGGCGTGCCGAAGACCGAGAGCGGCTATCGTTCCGCGACCCAGGGCACGGCGGCCGCCAATCCGGTGACGCCGGCGCCCGATACCCGGCCCACGCCGCCGGTTCGCGACGGCGAATAAGCCGGCTTCAGGCCTTGCGGAAGCGGTAGTGCGCCACCAGCCACTGCCGCCCGTCTTCGTAGCCGAACAGCTCGGCGCAGGCCATCCAGAACATGCGCCAGCGCTGTGACCAGCGCTCGGCGTTTTCGCTGCCGTAGGCAGCGGCCAGAACGGCCATTACTTCGCGCTGGTTGCGGTCCTGGTTTTCCAGCCAGTGGTTGGCCGTGCGCTGGTAATGCGTGCCTGGCAGCAGCCAGCGGTCCTCGATCGAAAGGTCCTGCTGGAAATGCAGCAGCGTGTCGGCCGAAGGCATCAGCCCGCCGGTAAAGAAGTACTTGCCCATCCAGTTGTCGTCGCCTTCGGCAAGGAAGGGGTACATCAGGTGGCGGTGCGCGAAGATGTGCACGAACAGCTTGCCTTCGGGCCTGAGCCAGCGCGCGACGTTCGCCAGAAGGTGCCGGTAGTTGCGCATGTGCTCGAACATCTCGATCGAGACCACGCGGTCGTAGTTTTCTTCCGGCAGCTCCAGCTGCACCACGTCGCGGGTCAGGATCTCGACGTTGCCAAGGCCACGGGCCGCGGCCTGGGCAAGGATGTGTTCACGCTGGCTGCCTGAGTTCGACACGCCGGTGATGCGTGCATTCGGGTAGCGGGCTGCCATCCACAGCGTCAGCGAGCCCCAGCCGCAGCCAAGCTCCAGGATCTGCTGGCCGTCGGCCAGTTCGGCCCGTTCACCGTAAAGGGCCAGCATCGCCTCCTCGGCCTCGTCCAGGCTTTCCTGGCCGGTGGGGTAGTAGGCGCTGGAATACTTCAGGCGCTTGCCCAGGCACAGTTCGAAAAAACGCGCCGGCACTTCGTAGTGCTGCTCGTTGGCGGCGGCGGTTTCGATCGCGATGGGGCTGCGGCGCAGTTCGTCGAGCAGCTCGCGAAAGCGCGCGTCGGCGCGCACGAGGTCGTCGGCGCCTTCTTCGCGCAGGCGTTGGGCGCACAGGCGGCGGATGCCGAGGCGGGTCAGCGCATCGGGAACCAGCCCGCGCTCGCAAAGGTCGATCAGGGACATCCGGTCACTCCGGGGATGGGGAAGACTTGCGCGGCGGCCAGGGGAAAAACGCGCTGACCTCGCGCTGGTAGCGGCGGTAGTCCTCGCCGCGGCTGCGTTCGGCCTGCGCTTCGGTCCAGGGGATGCCGCTGACCCGGTACAGGAAGGCGAACATCAGCACCGGGCCGACCAGGCTCAGCCAGAACAGCCCGCTGCCCACCGCCAGGAAAACATAGGCGAACCAGTGCAGCCACTCGAAGAAATAGTTGGGATGGCGCGACCAGCCCCACAGGCCGACCCGACAGGTCTTGCCGGCATTGTTGTCGTCGGCGCGGAACTTCGCCAGCTGGCGGTCGGCGATCGATTCGCCCACCATCGCGCCCAGCCACACCACGATCGCCAGCACGGTCCAGCCGGTCAGGTGATAGGCGTGGTTTTCAGCGGCCGCGACGAAAGGAAGGGCGAACAGCGCGACCACCACGGCCTGCATCTGGAAGAAACCGAAAAACTTGGCCGGGCTGCCGCCCCAGGCTTCGCGCAGGGCGCGATAGCGGCCGTCTTCCTCTTCATTGAGCACCCGGTGCAGCAGGTGCAGGCACAGCCGTGCGCCCCAGACGCTGCCGAACATCGCCACCAGGCCGCGGCTCATCGGCGAACCTTCGCCGACCACGCCGATCAACAGCGCCGCCAGCGCCATCAGCCCGGCCCAGCCCACGTCCACGTAGCCGACGTTGCGCACGCGCATCGAAAAAGCCCACAGCGCGGCCATCGCCAGCGCCGAGCCCAGCCAGACAATGCCGATGCTCAGCCAGGGATCGATCATGCCGCCGCCCGTTTTATCGCCGCGCCCGCAGCGAGGTGGTTGTCGATGGCGAACAGCAGCGGCAACACCGCCGCCCAGCCCAGTGCCAGCGCGGCCAGCACCCAGGCCACCGGGGCGCCGAAGCTGACGGCATCGAAGGCACCCGCGGCCGTCCAGTAGGCCAGGGGGCCACCGACCAGGCCCAGCGCGGCGGCGGCCAGCGGCCACTGGCGCAGGCGTGCCATCGAATGATTCAGGGTCAGCGCGAAGCCCACCCACAGCGAGCAGATCCAGACCGGCGCCACGCCCGACCAGGGCCAGGCCTCCGCGTACACCAGCCAGCCCGACGCGGCGAATGCGCTGTCGAGCGCGATGCCCAGGGGCAGGGCGACGGCGAGCAGGCGCAGGTCGTCGCGCCTGCGGCCGCCCCAGGCCAGCATGGCCGCCGCGAAGGCCAGGGCCGCCAGCGGGCCCGCCCAGGCCAGGCCGGCACCGGCACCGGCGACGCTGGCCAGCCAGACCGCCTGGAAGCCGACCACGTTGCCCAAGGTGAGCCAGGCGCCTTTCACGTCAGGCCACCTCGGGTGCGGGCAGGTACTGCGGACGCCGGTTGCCCGGGCGCGCCAGCAGCAGGTGCACGTCGCCGATCGAGCGCTCCATGAAGCCGCCCTCGCAGTAGCACAGGTAGAACTCCCACATGCGGATGAAACGTTCGTCGTAACCCTGGCGGCGAACCTCGTCGAGACGGTCCATGAAGCGCTGGCGCCAGTGGCGCAGGGTCAGCGCATAGCTGGGGCCGATGTCTTCCAGGTTCACCAGGCGCAGGTCGCTGGCGCGCGCCGCGGCGCCGGTGAGCGCGCTGACGCAGGGGATGAAACTGCCGGGGAAGATGAAACGCTTGATGAAGTCCACCGAACCCAGCGCCTGCTGGTAGCGGTGGTCCTCGATGGTGATCGCCTGGATAAGCGCCAGGCCCTCGGGCTTGAGCAGGGACGCGCACTTGGCCAGGTAAGTGTCGAGGTACTGGTGGCCGATGGCTTCGACCATCTCGATCGACACCAGCTTGTCGTACTGACCCTGCAGGTCGCGGTAGTCCTCGAGCAGCACCGTTACCCGGTCGGACAGGCCGGCGGCGGCCACGCGTTGCACGGCCAGCGCGTGCTGCTCTTTCGAAATGGTGGTGGTGGTGACCCGGCAGCCGAAGCGCGAGGCGGCATGCACGGCCAGGCCCCCCCAGCCGGTGCCGATCTCGACCAGGTGGTCGCCGGGCTGCAGGTCGAGCTTGCGGCAGATGCGCTCGAGCTTGCGCCACTGGGCCGTTTCCAGGCTTTCGTTTTCATCGGCGAAGATCGCCGACGAGTACATCATCGACTTGTCCAGGAACAGTTCAAACAGGTCGTTGCCCAGGTCGTAGTGCGCGGCGATGTTGCGGCGGCTGCCGGCGCGGGTATTGCGGCGCAGGGCGTGCCAGCCGCGCAGCAGCCAGCCGCCGAAACGGGCCAGGCCGGTTTCCATGGCGTCCAGGCGGTCGCGGTTGATCACCAGCAGCCGCACCAGCGCCACCAGGTCGTCGCAGCGCCACAGGCCGTCCATGTAGGCCTCGCCCACGCCCACCGAGGGCGGCGGCAGCGCGGTAGAAACCGGGGTCCAGCACCTCGATGCGAACCGTCAGTCCGCCGGGCTGGCCCAGTTCGACCGTGCCCAGCGCGTCCACCAGTTCCACCCGGCCGCCGGCCAGGCCGCCGAGCGTGGCCAGCAGCCGCCGGCGCAGCAGGCGGTCGAGCGCGCCGTAGCGTTCCGCGCTTTGGGCGGGGCTGGCCAGGCTGTCGGCGGTTGAACTCATCACGGGCTCCGGGGCTGGGTGTCGGGGTGCGGGTGGAAGGGCGTGCGCTTGAACCACAGGCGTGCGGCCTGCCAGTAGATCGCCGCACCCACCTTCGCGGTAAGCAAGGGATACCGCGCCAGGGATGAAGCCAGCGTGTTTCCGTTCAGCGGCCGGCGCTCGAGCACCAGGGTCGCGTCGAACTCGCGCTTGTCGCCCTGCATCACGTCCATGTGCACGCGCAGGGCGTCCCCGGGCGGCTGGATGACCCAACGGTAGCGCCGCTGCATGGGCATGAACGGCGAAACGTGGAAGGCCTTGTCGAAGTCCCAGTGCAGCACGCCGCCGTGGTCCTGGGCGTTCGCGACGTCCAGCAGGTAGGCATGGCGCTGGTTCCAGGGCGTGTTGGTGATCTCGGCCAGCACCCAGTCCAGGGTTTCGCCGTCATCGGCGAAGCCGTAGTAGAAGCTCACCGGGTTCATGGTCTTGCCGAAATAGCGGGCGTGCGTGAGCAGCCGGATCGGCCCGGTCGGGCGGATGCCCCGCGCCGCCTGCACGTGGTCGCGCACGGCGGTGTCTATCGGAAGGGCCGGGTCGCCAAAATAGTCGCGCCGGCGCAGCTGGGCCAGGTTCGGCCGGTCCACCGACCACAGCCAGCGGCCGGCGAAGACCTGGTCGAGTTCGGCCAGGTCCAGGTACAGCTGGAACATCCGGTAGCGGAAGGCGTGGCCCACCGGCGCGTGCCGGCGGTGCCGGACCCAGCCTTCGTAGATGGCGGAATTCAGTCCCATGTCGCGCCCAGCGCGCGGGCGACCTCGACGCCGCTGCGCAGTCCGTCCTCGTGGAAGCCGAAACCCCAGTAGGCGCCGGCGAACCAGGTCCGGTTGCCGCCGTTGATCTCGCCGCGGCGGCCCTGGGCCGCGACGCTGGCGTGGGTATACACCGGGTGCTGGTACTGCATGCGCGCCAGCACCTTGCCGGGGTCGATCGCCTGGCCGCGGCCCAGGGTGACGACGAAGGGTTCCGGACTGTCCAGCGACTGCAGGTGGTTCATGCAGTAGCTGACCGTGCAGGGCGCGCCCGGCGCCTTGGGCACGTAGGCATTCCAGGCGGCCCAGGCCTTGCGCTGGCGCGGCAGCAGGCTGGCGTCGGTATGCAGCACGGTTTCATTGGCCTGGTAGTGGATGGCGCCCAGGACTTCGCGCTCGGCCTGGCTGGGGTCGGTCAGCAGGGCCAGCGCCTGGTCGCTGTGGCAGGCCATGACGACCTGGTCGAAACGTTCGCTGCCGCGGTCGGTCGCGATCTCCACGCCGGCGGCGTCGCGGCGCACTTCCCGCACCGGGCTCGACAGCCGCACCTGCACGCTCCAGGTCTTCTGCATCGCCTCGATGTAACGCGAGGAGCCGCCGCACACCACCCGCCACATCGGCCGGTCCCGGACCTGCAGCATGTGGTGGTTGTCCATGAACCGCACCAGGTACTTGGCCGGGAAATCCAGGATCGTTTCCGAGGGCGAGGACCACAGTGCCGATGCCATCGGCACCAGGTGGTCGCGCACGAACAGGTCCGAATAGCCCCGCTCGCGCAGGTAGCTGCCCAGCGTCGGGCCGGGGCCTGTTTCGGCCAGCAGCGCCGGTGCTTCCCGGTAAAAACGCGTGATCTCGCGCACCATGCGCCAGAACCGCGGCGAGACCAGGTTGCGGCGCTGGCAGAACAGGCCGTTGAGATCGGTGGCGTTGTACTCCAGGCCGTTGCCGTCGTCGTGCACGGAAAAACTCATCGTGGTCGGCTGGCTGGGAACGCCCAGCTCGTCGAAGAGTTTCGTCAGCAGCGGATAGTTGCCCGGGTTGAAGACGATGAAGCCGGTATCGACGCGATAAGCGCGGCCGCCCTGTTCCACCTGGTGCGTGTGGGTGTGGCCGCCCAGCCGCGATTCGCGTTCGAACAGCACGACCTCGTTCTGGCGCGAAAGCAGCCAGGCGGCGCCCAGGCCGGCGATGCCGCTGCCCACCACCGCGATCTTCATGCGGCCTCCCGGCGCACGCCGCGCAGCGCCTGGGGCACCGGCCGCAGGTCGCTGACCAGGCCCAGCAAGGCCATGGCGCGCAGGCCCAGGTAGGTCAGGTCAAGTTCCCACCAGGTGAAACCCTGCCGGGCCGAACCGGGGAAGTGGTGGTGGTTGTTGTGCCAGCCTTCGCCGAAGGTCAGAAGGGCCAGCAGGGCGTTGTTGCGGCTGTCGTCGCGGGTCGCGAAGCGGCGGCTGCCCCAGCGGTGCGCCAGCGAGTTGATGGTGACGGTGACGTGGAACAGCACCACGGTCGAGACGAAAAAGCCCCAGACCAGCAGCTGCGGGCCATTGGTGCCCAGGCCGGGATGCGCGGCCTCAAGCCAGTTGCCCAGGCCGAACAGGCCGGCGGCCAGCAGCACCGGCACCAGGATGTCGAAGCGGTCGAGCAGCCGCAGCTCCGGGAACCGGGCCAGGTCGCGCACGGCTTCCAAGTCGGTCGCGAACGATCGCCGGGTCAGGAACCAGCCCATGTGGCTGTGCAGGAAGCCGTGCCGCGGCGAATGCACGTCCTGTTCGGTGTCGGCATGGCGGTGGTGGTGGCGATGGTGCGCCGCCCACCACAGCGGCCCGCGCTGCACCGAGGCCGCCCCGACCAGGGCAAAGAAGAACTGCACCGGTCGCGAGGTGCGGAAGGCCTTGTGGGAAAAGTAGCGGTGGTAAAAACCGGTGATCGCGAACATGCGCAGCGCATACAGCGCCAGCGCCGTCCACAGTGCGAACCAGGAAAAACCCACCCACAGCACGCCCAGGCAGGCCAGGTGCAGGCCAACGAAGGGCAGCACCCGCAGCCAGTCGACGCGGTCGGGGTCGCGGCCGTCGTCGGCCGGCGCGGCGCCGGTGTCGAACCACAGGGACAGGGCACGCAGGGCGCGGCGCCAGGCAGGGGCGCGGCTGAAGTCAGTAGCGGTATCAGGCATGTGCGAATGGTCATCTTCACGCGGTGATGGGCCGGTGAACCGGTGCGCCGGGCTGGCGCCGCGACAGCGGCCTGCGCCATGCTTCGCGCATGCCCGGACCCATCATCAAGGCCCGATCCACCGCGCCGCGCCACGGCGTGGCGCGCGTGCTGTCCAAGCTGGGCCTGTGTTCGCGCACCGAAGGCGCACGCTGGGTCGTGGCCGGGCGCGTGGCGGTGAACGGGCGCCTGGTGCGCGATCCCGAGTTCCCGGTGGTGCAGGGGCGCGACGCGCTGTCGCTCGACGGCGCGCCGCTCGAGGCGGCGGGACGGGTGGTGATCGCGCTCAACAAGCCGCGTGGCCTGGTGACCACGGCCAGCGACGAACGTGGTCGCGACACGGTGTATCGCTGCCTGGAAGGCAGCGGCCTGCCCTGGCTGGCGCCGGTGGGGCGCCTGGACCAGGCCAGCGAGGGCCTGCTGCTGATGGCCAACGACCCGGAATGGGCCGCGGCCATTACCGACCCGGCCACCGGGCCCGACAAGACCTACCACGTGCAGGTCGACGCCGTGCCGGACCAGGCGCTGCTGGACCGCCTGGTCGCCGGCAGCGACTGCGAAGGCGAGTGGCTGGCCGCGCGTTCCGCCACCGTGCTGCGCAGCGGCGGCCGCACCGCCTGGCTGGAAATCAGGCTCGACGAGGGCCGCAATCGCCAGATCCGCCGCCTGCTGGCGGCGCAGGGCCTGGAAACCCGCCGCCTGGTGCGCGTGGCCATTGGTGGCCTGGTGCTGGGCGACCTGGCCAAGGGGGCTTGGCGCCGGCTGTCGGATGCGGAAATATCGTCCCTGGCCCCGCCGGGCCGGAGTTGACCATGTCCGTCCCGATCACCATCCGCCGCGCCGAGCCGGGCGACTTCGCCGCCGTGCAGGCCATTTTTGCCACACCCAGGGCACAGGCCGGCACGCTGCAGCTGCCGTTCCCTTCGCTGGACCTGTGGCGGCAGCGCATGCAGGCGGTGGATCCCAACGCCCACCTGCTGCTGGCCTGCGCCGGCGACGAGGTGGTTGGCCAGCTGGGGTTGCACGTGTCGGCCAACCCGCGTCGCCGGCACGTGGGCGAACTGGGCATGGGCGTGCGCGACGACTGGCAGGGGCGCGGCGTCGGCACCGCGCTGCTGGCCGCCGCCATCGACCTGGCCGACCGCTGGCTGCAGCTGCGCCGGCTGGAACTGCAGGTTTACGCCGACAACAGCGCCGGCATCGCGCTGTACGCGCGCCACGGGTTCGTCGAAGAAGGGCGCCACCGCGAATTTGCCTTCCGCGACGGCGCCTGGGTCGATGCGCTCAGCCTGGCGCGTTTGCGCCCCGTCCAGGACGCCGCGATCAGCCCTTGATCACGCCCAGCTCGCGGCCGACCTTGGTGAAGGCGGCGATGGCCTGGTCGAGGTGTTCGCGGGTGTGGGCGGCGCTCATCTGCGTGCGGATGCGGGCCTGGCCCTTGGGCACGACAGGGAAGAAGAAGCCGATCACGTAGATGCCTTCCTCGAGCAGGCGCTGGGCGAACTTCTGCGCCAGCGGCGCTTCGTACAGCATCACCGGCACGATCGGGTGCTCGCCGGGCTTGAGGTCGAAGCCGGCGGCGGTCATGCGTTCGCGGAAGTAGGCGGTGTTTTCCTTCAGGCGCGTGCGCAGGTCGCCGGCCGCGGCCAGCATGTCGAACACCTTGGTGCCCGCGGCCACCACGTGCGGCGGCAGCGAGTTCGAGAACAGGTAGGGACGCGAACGCTGGCGCAGCATTTCGATCACCTCGGCGCGGCCGGTGGTGAAACCGCCCAGCGCGCCGCCCAGGGCCTTGCCCAGGGTACCGGTGATGATGTCGATCTTCTCCAGCACGCCCTTGACCTCGGCGCTGCCGCGGCCCGTTTCGCCCAGGAAGCCGGTGGCGTGGCATTCGTCGATGTGCACCAGGGCGCCGTACTTTTCCGCCAGCGTGGTGATCTGGTCCAGCGGCGCGATGAAGCCGTCCATCGAGAACACGCCGTCGGTGGTGATCATGATCGTGCGCGCGCCGTCCGCCTTCGCCTGCTGCAGCTGCTTTTCCAGGTCGGCCATGTCGCAGTTGGCGTAGCGGTAGCGCCTGGCCTTGCACAGGCGCACGCCGTCGATGATCGAGGCGTGGTTTAGCGCGTCGGAAATGATCGCGTCTTCTTCGCCCAGCAGCGGCTCGAACAGGCCACCGTTGGCGTCGAAGCAGGCGGCGTAGAGGATCGTGTCCTGCTTGCCGAAGAAACCGGCGATCTTCGCCTCGAGCTCCTTGTGCAGGTCCTGGGTGCCGCAGATGAAGCGCACCGAGGCCATGCCGAAGCCGTGGCTGTCGAGCGCGTCCTTGGCCGCCTGGATGACCTCGGGGT